>QHCE01000044.1 GCA_003243955.1 Acidimicrobiales bacterium
CATCACCTATCCGCGCAATCTCTAAGTCATTAGGAGACCCCGGCTTATTGCCCGTTAGTGGGTTCAGCACGCAAACTTTGTGCGGAGGCATATAAGCACAGGGCGGCGGCGACTCCGAGGTTCAAGCTTTCAGCGCGACCATAGATCGGAATACTCACACTGTGGTCGGCCTGCTTCAACAGCTCCGGAGGAAGACCACGAGCTTCGTTGCCAAACAGCCACGCTGTTGGCCGAGATAGCTCGCCGCTGCGGGACAAGTCATACACGCTCACCCCCGCGCGCGCATCGGCCGCCAGCACCTGGAACCCCGCGCTGCGCAACACAGCAACCGTGTGACTAGAAGACTCCCCACGTGTCAGCAACGGATGGAACACGGCGCCCGCGCTGGCGCGCACACATTTACCGTTGTAAGGATCCACGCTGTCGGTCCCAAAAATGACCGCATCCGCTCCGGCCGCGTCGGCAGCCCTCAGCACTGTACCCGCGTTGCCCGGGTCTTGAATCTGGTCCAAAACTGCCACAAAACTAACCGGCTTCAGGTTAGCCAACCTTTTGCACAGCTGCTCAACGCTGACGTCGACATAGCCGCAGACCGCTACCAGGTGCTGTGGCGTTACCGTCTCGCTGAGCCGGCTCATGGCTTGCGGGTCGGCGAAACGCACGGGCACCTGTGAGGCATGGGCAGCACCGGACAGCTGAGGGTGGGCGTCCAGCGCGTCCCGCGTACCGTACAGCACTCGGACGACGGAACGGTCCAGCGCCGCAGCGACAGCTTGCGGTCCCTCGGCAAGAAACTCACGACTCTGATCGCGATATTTGCGACGGGTGAGGCGAGCAGCTTCGAGAATTAAAGAGCTCCGGGGACCGAGAACATCCACACTCGACATCGTTAACGCCGCCCGCCGCTAGGAGAAGCCGCCGTAGCCTTAAGCGCTCGGAGGCGCTTGAGTCGCTGAGGCTGGAGCATCGCCGACGGCTGCTTTTGCGGCTGTCACTAACGTTTGGAAGGTTTCGGGATCATTCACTGCCAAATCGGCGAGAATCTTGCGATCCACTTCAATCTCGGCTAGACGCAGACCTTGAATGAGCCGGTTATATGTGAGACCGCCTTCACGCGCTGCGGCATTGATTCGGGTGATCCACAGCTTGCGGAATTGGCCCTTGCGGTCCTTGCGGTCACGATAGGCGTACGTAAACGAGTGCAGCAGCTGTTCTTTGGCTTTGCGGTACAGACGCGACCGCTGACCCCGATAGCCTTTTGCAAGCTTGAGAACGCTACGACGTTTTTTGTGGGCGTTAACCGCCCTTTTTACCCGTGCCACCGCTAAATACCTACTTCGCTGTTGTGTCTAAATACGTGATGCGGCAGTGGTGTTCAACTACCGCTGCCAACCCGTGAGGGAATACCTCCTCGGCTAGACTGGTCTGTTAACCAGCCAGCAGCTTGCGCATGCGCTTAACATCGGCTGAAGCGACATCAGTTCGGCCATCCAGACGACGAGTCCGCTTGCTGGATTTGTGCTCCAGTAAGTGGCGCCGGCCCGCTTTCTGCCGTTTCAGCTTCCCACTGCCGGTGAGCTTGAAGCGCTTGCCCGCGCCACTGTGGGATTTTTGTTTCGGTCCCCTGGCCATTGCTTACTCCGTGTTCTATCTGCTTGGCTGATTTAAACCAGCCAAGGGTTGTGAAATTGTTCTTGCTCTATACGTCAGCGAGCAGCCACGGCCACAGCGCCAGACTTCACCGGCTTGGCCTGACCCCGGTGTGGCGCCAACACCATAATCATGTTCCGGCCATCCTGCTTAGGTGAGGCTTCCACAAAACCAAGTTCACCCACGTCGTCAGCGAGCCGTTTGAGTAAGCGCAACCCAAGCTCTGGGCGGCTTTGCTCGCGACCACGGAACATGATCGTCACCTTGACTTTGTCTCCGGCCGCCAAAAACCGCAGAATATGACCTTTTTTAGTCTCATAATCGTGCTGGTCAATTTTGGGTCGAAGCTTCATCTCTTTGATGACGGTCAGCGTTTGATTCCGGCGTGCTTCGCGAGCTTTCTGCGCGCTCTCATACTTAAATTTGCCGAAATCCATTAGCTTGCAGACCGGGGGCTGCGCTGTCGGTGCGACCTCAACTAAGTCGAGGTCAGTATCACCCGCCAACCGCAGTGCTTCGGCGATGGCGACGATGCCAATCTGTTCGCCCGCTGGACCGACCAGGCGCACTTGCGATACGCGGATCTGATCGTTAATGCGAGTGTCAGTGCTGATGAGGCCTCCTTGAAAACCGTTGATACACCGGCCAAACCTAAGGGAGCCCCAATGCGCCGCAGCGCACGATCGGTTTCGCGACGCGAAACGCCGCGGCTAAACCGACCAAACCCGGCCGCTGTGAGCCCGGATGGACTACGCGAACAGGTGGGAGCAGACTCCACTTAGACGACCACGTGAGCGGACCAGCTAATTGCTAAACCGCCACATGGTTGGTCGTGCGTGCGGACCGCGCATTGCTGCCAGTACTACTGTCAGCGCCCAGTCGCACATTACATATAGGAGCTTAGCAGGGACTAAGACACTGTCTTCGCCCACACCACGGCTAGCTATCGAGCAGCAGTTATGGCTACTAGCCAATTCCCCCACCTTTTAGCTAAACAACCTTGACCTAAGTAGCTGCATGGCACTTAAGACAGGATGCGGCACATCAACCGAATGTCTTAATTGTTTCGTAGTAAGGCCAATGTGGTGGACGCGCAGTCTCAGGACTGGTTACGTCATATTTGATCAGCGCCAGGCAACCGCCAAGCGCCGAGCCCCGACCCGCCGCGTCACTGCTTGCTTGACGCGCCACTTGAGTGGAGTTTCAGCTATGACAATTGTGACCAGTACAACGATCCGACGCTTCCGTCGGCCTGGGTTAGGCAGAACCGCCGCTCGGTCGATGGCGCTAACCGCGGCAGTGCTAGGCCTGCTGCTCGCTTCTTCAATGCCGGCCGCGGCAAAGGCCCCATGCCCCCCGGGTCAGGGGAGCAATAGTAGCTCGAGCCGCGGGCATGGTAGCTTCGGCGGTTTCGGTGGAGAGAGCGGATCCAGCGGCTCCGACGGTGCTGCTGGGCGGGACGGGTCCTCCAGCTTTGGGGGATTCGGCTCCAACGGCATTGGTGGCCACGGTGGCAGCGGCTTGGGCGGATTAGGCTCCAATGGCTTAAATGGCCTTGGTGGAATCGATATCAATAGCCTGACACAAGGCGCCGGCAACATTGGCAACATTGGCGCCACGGTAGGAATCGGGAACCTTTCGGTGACCGCCGGCGAATTCGGTAAACATGACTGTGAAGGCATCACCGAACACGTTAAAGACGTGTGGCGCTTCGCTGCATCAGCCGGTTCGATCCTCTCGATCGACGCCAAGTTCTCCGATGCTAACGGCGGCATTCATAACGTCACGACAGGTGGTTCCGGAAGCGCAAATGCTTCAGTCGATTCCGGGAACGCCAGCGCTTCCGCTAGTGCCTCGGTAGCGATCTCTCCCGACATCGCTGGGTTGAAGCTCATCGGCGGTAGCGGTGTTGTGAAAGGCGTAGGAGCCGGAGTCAAGGTTAACCTGAATCTGATCAGCACATGCCCGGCAAAAACCTCCGAGCAAAAACCAGGGGCGACTGTCAAAACCAACACCGCACAGCCTAGCTCTGTAGCCGTTGCGGCAAAGCAAGCTATGTTGCCAACGACGGGCTCCGCGCTTACCTGGTACTTGGTAACCGCGGCGGCAATGCTGGCAATCGGTATGGCTTTCGTTCTCGCCGTACGGCGTCGCCGGGCGGGACAGCAAGTAGTGTGAAACTAGTTGCACCGTAGGTAACGGTGGTGGGGAGGCCCTAGGGCCTCCCCACCACCGTTTTTTTACGGTCTGCCCCCTAACGAGGTGGTGTCGTAAATGCGCTACCCAGTTTTACCGCTCAGGCCGACACCCCGCGCGCCGAGGAAAGCGGTGGGGTCCACTGGTTCGCCATTGATTCTCGTCTCAAAATGCAGATGTGGGCCAGTAGAATTTCCACTGCTACCCACCTCACCCAGCGGATCGCCAGCAGCGACCCGTTGACCCACCGAGACAACCGGCTGGGCGACCATGTGGCAGGACCGGGTGACAGTTCCACTGCCATGGTCAATTTCCACGTACCACCCACAGCCAGCCACGTCTAAACCGCCATCAACATCGCAGTTGCCGGTGCTGGCGTTGCAACCCGACACGATCACGGTGCCGGGTCCCGCGGCCCGAATTGTGCTCCCTCGAGGAGCCACCAGGTCAATTCCTTGGTGATCGGGCCGGTCGGCAGTACGAAAGCCGCTGCCTAGTTGGCCATGCAGCGGAAGCGCCCAGCCTGAACCACTGATTTCTCCCGGTGAAACACACGATCGCAGCGCGTTGACAGCAGCCGCGGGTGCAGTGCTTGCTGCGGAGCTTGTGGCGGTGCTTACGGTAGGCGCCGCAGTAGGGGTTGCCGTGGCCACGGTCTGCGAATCAGCAGCGGGCGATGACCTGTCGTTGGTGTGATTGCCCGCCGCGGCGGTACGCAGTACAAGGTGCGCGGCCAGCGGTTCCCATTTAGCGTAGGCTGCGGGAAAAGCTGATCGCTGTACAGTTTGCGCCGCCTGTGTCAGCTGCATCCGCTGCCAATCAGGCACCGCCAGCAGCTTGCGGTAAAACTTCTCAGCCGAATAGCTGGGGTTCAAAATCTGTGCTTGAGTACCCCAACCCTGTGAAGGCCGCTGTTGAAAGATCCCTACCGAATCGTAATCGTTGGCCGCGCCACGGTTAGACAGATTGCGCAACTTCGATTCTTGTAAAGCGGTGGCGATCGCAATCACCCAACCACGCGGCGGCACCCCAAGCCGAGCGCCCACGGCGACTAGGGCTCGCACGTTGTCCACCTGCTCGGACGCAAGCTCACCAAGGTCAGTGGCGGGCATCCGAACATCAGCAATATCTATGCCACAACTCAGCGATGTTACGTTGCTCCCCCCACCGTTAGTCTCCGACGGAAACAGTGCCGGTACTAAACCACCACACACAAACATGCTGATAACGATCAATCCGGCTAACACCCACAGCGCTCGGCGGCCCACCGTATGCGAGCGCCGACGCGCCTGTAGCTGTGCTGTGTAAAACTCGATCAGCCGGTCTTCGGCTTCCGCGAGCGGCTCAGGCATAGCGTCAACCTTGTGCCGTGGTGCCGGCGGACGCGGTGCGAGTGGAATCGGTATCGATGTCGCTCACTTTCCATATCTGCGCGGCCTTGTCGCCGATTTCTTCGTCCCCGCCGAGCACAACGCAAGTAACTACGACAATGCCGGCATCGGTACCCACCTGCGCCACTACCCGATTTCGGGTGTGGGATCTACTCACCGGCGCTGATTCCACCCGCTTCGCCGGGACCCCACCTGGGTCGGTGAGCTTGAGTTGTTCGGCGAATGACGGTTCAGCGAACGCCGCTACGCGCTGCCACCACTGCTGTGCGCTCACTTCCGAGGCAGGCCGCAACCATGCCCGCACAAAACGATCCACTGTACGCAAAGCCTCGGCTGGGACGCTCTGCGGCGCCCCAGCAACGCTGTCATTGCCGGCATCGCCGGCACGGTGCGGTATCGCAGTTACACCGTGGGAACTGGCAGGTTCCGATGCGTCCTCACCGCTAAGCCGGGCAAGAATGAGCACTGTTACCACCAGCGCGGCTAAGCCTGCCGCCATTCCACCGCGCCAACCTAAATTCGTTCGCCAACCTAAATTCGGCCGCCAACCACTAGAACCATCCGTCATTGCTCGCCGGACCGTTTCGTGCTGCTTACCCGCTGACCCGACGGTCGCGACGCTGCCTCCGGCCGCGCTTCGACGAGCTCGCGCGATGCAGCCGCAGCACCCCCGATCGGTAGTCCCCCGATCTCAGCCTTCCCGATCGGTAGTCCCCCGATCTCAGCCTTCCCGATCGGTAGTCCCCCGATCAGTGGCAAACTTGCTCGACTGGCATTTTCTGGACGACCCGGCTGGTATATAGGATGACTTTCTCCCGCAGCGCCAATAGCGATCCGCGGATAGCTGACCAACGAGGGTGTGGCATCGCCAGCTCCTTGGCGGCGGTAGCGATCTGGTAGTCGATCGTCGCTGGGACGCCGTTGCGCCGGCAGGGCAACGCCAGCAGTCCTATCCATGTCTTCGTCCCGCCGCATGCCCGAAGCCGCACTGGCTACGGCTAACGGTCCACCAGCCGCTACCGCTGCGGCAAGAGTGAAACCTCGGCTCCATGTCTCCGGCCGACTACGCAACGCATCAGAGCTTGAGGCGGCAAGCCGCGGCTGGGATTCCGCAGATGCGTTTCCTCCGACTGCGCCAATGCCGGCCGTCACACCAGTCACGGAAAGCCGGCGGAGCTCCCCGAAGACACGTTGGTGCATCCGCCCAACCCCGCCCGTCAGGGTGCTCATTGGGTCGACACCGGTGAGCTGGGTGAGTCGCCGATATGGCCGCAGCAACAGCCACAGAATCACTCCCGTGAGCCACATGAGCAGTATTTGCTGCCAACCGGCAAGCGAGGACGTTCCCGTAATCACCTCAACAGCAAGCAGGAATACTGCTGAGCCGACACCGAAAATTACGCAGTTGATGATCGCCGCCACCACGGTACGCAGCATGCTCCGTAGCGGACCCGATGCCGGCCGCAAGATACCGATGGTGCCGATCGCGGGCAAGAAGGCCACAGCAAGCCGAATGATCAAGAAGGCCACAAGCACCAATATCGATGCCATTAGGTCAAATGGAGTGACCACGACCGCTGAAATCAACGCCAGCATGGCCGCACCCACACGCTCTGTGCCTTTGCGCCCCACGAGATACTCATATGCCTCGGGATCTTCGGCCTTGACCTTTGCCGCGGTGGTCTCCCACAGTTTGGCTTTCTCGGCGAAGATCGCTGAGCGTGTGTCCGGTTTTTCCTGCATCTTCTTGGACTCATACCAAGAGATCGCGTGCGCACGGTAGAGATTTGGGCCGTATTTTTTCGCCACATCGCTGTCTGAACTACCCAATGTGCCGCGCAGCCACTGTTGATATAGCACAGTTTGGGTCATTACTCCGCTTGCACGCACTGCCGGTGGACGGCCGTCGGCTCCACCCACACTGGAGGACATGGCCCCACTGACGCTGCCCAGCGCACCGGTTAACGTGGAATCCGCGGCGCGCGAGGCATTGAGCGGCCACGCGGCTACTGCCGAAACTAACGCCATCACTAGCAGCGCCCAACCAGCCGTGGTCACCGCAGCAGACATGTTTCCGCCTCGGGCGCCCCACAGCAACCACACCCCCACGACGCCCAGTACCAGCACACCCCAGACGTTGAAAACCCGGTCGGCAAGCGCGCTTGAGGCACGCGCCACTAGCTGGTCTGTCCAACCCCACATGGAGTTGGGCTGGTAGGCGTATTCGCGCACGCTGTTATCTAACGCCACCAACCACATCGCCGGTGAATAGAGCAGATTGGCGATCGTGTTGGTGGTAAGCGCCGAGGGATCTCGCACCGCCCCCGGGCCACACCCCAGGTCATAGGTGGTGTAGCTGAGCCCGGCGTAGCCATACGCGTCGTAGGTGGAGACTCCCGCGGGGTCCTTGAAAGGATCCTTAGCCGATGGATTCTTCGGCTGTCGAAGAAACCATCCCGCCAGACCGCTGCTGGGTCCGGATGCGGGTGGAGATTCCTTGCAGTCCAGGCTTGAAGCCACCCGGTCACCGCCAGGCAAGCACTCCAGCGGGCTCGTCAGGCTGCACGCGGCCTGCGCAGCCGGCTGCCCAGTGGGCAAGAACAACGCCGCGCCCACACCAATGAACACCGTAAGGAGCAGCACTCGCCACCGCAGAAACAGCGGACGCGACGAGGCCGGCAAGGGCGTAGAACGCAGCACGCGGATCAACCCCGCCCATCTGATGAATCGAGCAGCTCGTTGGGGAGCCGAGTCCGATCAACATGAGGTGATTTGGCCGTGGTGTCGAGCGCGTCTAGCAACCCTGGAACGTAGGACAGATCCGCCCGGAACTTTTGCACCCGACCCTCAACATCGCGCATGATGAACTCGCGGTACCCCAAACGGTCCTGACTGCCCATATGGGCGACCGATAGCTGAGCAAGAGTGTTTTCATAACCCACACCCCGCTCGATGCTGAGCATCCTTAGCGCCTGCTCGGCAATTTCAGGATCTTCGGCAATACGTCCAACGAAAACTGTCGAGACCAGGTTTTGCACATCCAGGCCCAGGATGTCGATGGGATTTTGGCTAGCGGCGAGCGCGGCAATGTTCCATTTACGCGAATCTCTGGCTAGACGCGTGAACAGCGCACGCCCAGAGCCCCAGCCCGACAGGAAGTGCGTCTCGTCCAGACCGACCAGCTTACGTTCGGCCATACCCAGTCCGTAGGCGCGACGAGTAGTGAACGCGGTGGCCAGGTGCAGCATAGGCAGCGCCATGCGCTCTTCGATCTGCCAGTACTCCCGGTCGATGGACAGGTCCGGCAGCGCCAAACCGGCCATGGTGATCACCGACAGCACAGCGTCGGTCTCGCCGGTGGAATCCGGAGCGGCACCAAAAAACAGCCGCGACAGCGGCATATCCCGCACGTCGCCAAGCGTCTCGGCAAGCTCGACGCCCTCGGCACTCGCGTCCTGCAGTGCCTGCAGCAGATCGTCGAGCGTGGCTGACTCTTCCGGGTCCACGGCGCGAGCCGCCCGCTGTAGCAGAATGGGGGTGGAACGCTCCCGAGCCACTTGCGGTGGCAACAGCATTGTACAGATGTCGGTGGCCAGCGCCTTGCGTTCGGCTCGCGCGGCGGCAATCGCGGAGCGGTGCGCGGCGTCGTCGGCAAAGTGCTCGCGTTGCGGGGTGGGAATCAACGAATACGGCGCCAACGTTCCCGGCTCGCCGCGCGTGAGGTCATACACCTTGCTGTAGGGCGCGAGTTCGGGCAGCTCACACAACCGCGCCAACGGACCGGATGGATCCAGCAATGTTGTAGAAATACCGCGCCGTGCCGCTAGGTAGGCAACACCGCCCATCAGCGTGGACTTGCCGCCACCGGGCTCGGCTACCAGCACCGCTAGGCCGGAGCGCTCCCGCACCTCTGTAGCGAAATGTGGATCCCACATCACCGGACGGCGGCTCGTACCACACGTTTCCCCAATGATCGGCCCTCTCCGATCACCCACGGTAGCCGCGGCCTGCGGCAGCGCGGCGGCAAAATACTTAGCCGGCATCCTGCGCAAGTAACCAGTATTAGCCACCGGTTGACCGGGGATGAACTCGTCGAGCAACCGCAGCTGATCTTTAGGGTGCTGCAGCGTAATTCGCATAGACCGGTAGTGGTCGGTGAGTAGCCGCACGCGCGCGAGGCATTCGGATTCGGTCTCACCAGCCACAGCTATCCGGTGCCAGCCGTGGACTCGCGCGGAATCCAGATCCAGGCCGGTCGCCATCTCATCGGTGATGTCAAGTGCTCGCTGCGCTAACCGCTCCAGCTCAGGTGGCGCGTCCATCTCATGTTCGTGATAGTCGCGCTGCTGCGAACGAATGGTGAGCAGCTTGTGCTCCAAACTCTTGAGCGCGTCGCCTGGACCCAACACGTCTACCCGAGACGACAGCTCCATCGCCCAAGGTAGCTGCTCGTGAAAATGTAGCCACGGCTCGTGCTGTTCGGGAACTACCAGCTCTTCCATCCGACCAAATGTCAACACCGCCACATGACGCTCCACATGGGAGTCTGCTGTGCGCGTGACTAGACGAACGGCGCTGCCGTATCTCCCGCGAAACCGTTGTGTGTGCTCAGTAAACGCGAAAAGGTCGCCTGATTCCCAGCGAGAATCCTCAATCGCTGGCCAGCTGCTGGGTGGCGGCATACACAATGCCACCGAACGGTGAACTAACCATTCCAGTTCCAGTGGAGTGGCGGGCTGAGCCTGCAGGCCAAATGCGCTCAACACCTCATCGAAGCGGCCAACCAGCTGCTGCAGACGGCTGCGTTCGGCGTTTCCTATCCCTTGGCGACGCAGCGTGTTCATCAGCTCTATAGCCTGCTCGCGCAGTGTCCGGCGCTGAAACACCACACCCAAATACACTTCGCCTTCGGCCAGGCTTGTGGCATGTATCCGATGCTGGGCTTGGGTCAGATGGTCAGCCCAACTGGTCTGACCGAGCACATCTGGCAACGGTGCGACAGTTTGTTCGTCGAGCCGATGCGCCCATTGCGCGGCCGGATACGGGCGCGTGGTGCGACGCATATGCAGCCGATAGCCGGCCAGCGCGGCATACTGGGCGGCAATGGAGAGCATGATCGACGTGCGTTCTTTATCAGCACGAAACGCCCACTGCACGTCGGGAATCCGATACCACGCGGTGACATCGGTGCGGGTAAATGTGAGGTGCCCGGCGATTTCTCTAAGCTCCAGCTCCCGCATAGGTTCGCGGTCCCGAAAACTCGGTGGCCGTGGAATGACCCTTCTCGGCTTGGCGGCTACCAGGGCCGGAGTCTGCGGTGCTGGCACAGCCAGCGGCACCGGTTGGTTCTCTTCGGTGGCTTCTTCTTCGGCGACTTCTTCCTCGGTAAAGTTGTCGAAGAAGTCGTCGTTAGGTTCCAGTTCGTGGGGTGAAACGTAGGCGTCAATATCTGGGTCAGGCTCCGGCTCGGAGGCAGGAGGCATCACAGGCGCTGACTCGGTGGAAATGGCCGCTTGCGCCACTTTGCCGCTCTGGCCGTTGCAGTCCGGTGAGTCAAACACCATGAAGTGATGCGCCATGGAGCCTTCACTGACCAGCATCGCTTCGCTGGTAGCCAAGTCTTCAAGCAGGTCTTCATCGGCCTGCTGCTCGGCGAGGCGAGCGGCACGGGCACGCAGCATCCGCTCGCCTCGTGTGTCATCGACCGCTTTCTGTCTGGAATCAGGTGCGTCTACGTGCGGAGTCACAGCACCCCCTTCCGAATCCGGATGCGGGGCCGAACCCTCGCACCGCTAGACAGGTTGTCACGGTCCCGTCGCCAGTCGGTGGCGGCGGTCCGCAGCACAGTACGAACCGGGCGATCCGGGCTAACTTGGCGCAGAACCAACGAGGTAATCACGATGGACAGCGCAATCTCGATAGCTGGGAAAATATCCATGGTTCCGGTAATCAGGAAGCGCGCACCAATCACCAGAAATAACACCGCGATAAACAGTGGATACGCCACGTAGGGCAAGTGGAAGGGCAAGGTAAACCCACGAGGACCAAGGAAAAGAAGCCTTGCCCGGTAGATGTCGTCATCTGACCGCAGGCGCATCACTAACCGCCGAACGCCAGCTTTGCGAAGCTCTCACCGAAGGCAAATAGCACACCCGCGCCCGCAATGAAAATGATGCCTAGCACCGCAATGCCACCAGTGGTTAACGCCTCTGACCAACGGCCTTTTCCGGAACGACTCAAGATGATGACGCCAACCACTGCCAGCAAAATCGGCACAATCTTGGTGACGACGAATGTGACAATGCCCGAAGTGTTCAACGTTGTGGAGCCCTCAGCAGCGAACCCGTCAGAAATCAGGGCTGTCTGAGCCACAGTGGTTGCGGAGTGCACCATAGACGTGGTGACAGCAATGAAGTTGCCGAGCATGAGTCATTCTCCCGCGAGCGGATTTCGACAGACAGAACTGAGCGCTCTTGCATAGACGCTATGGCATGATTTGCTAGCTACGGTTCAACGACACTCAGCAGTAGCAAAGTTTTTCCCTTCCCGGCATTGCCTCACTCGCATGAGGCGAGCCACCACACCACCGGGTGCTCACCTAAACCCTCTGGAGGATCAGTGGTGAGCGCAACGAGAGCTTTACGGAGCTTGTTCAGCCCCGCCCGAGTGCGAGGGAAACGAGCGTGGTGGCAGTACACGACGCCGACATGTCCGGGGACGAGCGCAATAGCTGCGCTGAATGTGGTCACATCCTCTGTGACAACAGCCCTCTTTGCCGAAGCTGCCGCTTCGAGAACGTATCGATCGTCAACGCCCTGAAGCTCACGCGAATGATTATTCACCGCGACGGCATCGACACCATCAGCAATGAGGTCATCAGCGAGCCAAGCCGGGTAGTGCTCATCGAGTAGGAACGCGACTTTAGCTTTTTCAGGCGGCATTGAGCGCCCGCCGCCGCTCCCATGCGGCCAGTGCCTCGTTCTGGCTGGCACGATGCCGTTCGATCAGTTCGTCGATCTCGTTCCGGTAGTCCGCCCAGTATGCCAACGCTGTCTCCACGGCACGCGCTGTTAACCCCAACGCATCCGCAACGACAGTCGCCGTGCGCCCGGCCTGGTCGTGCTGCAACCACGCTTCAGCGACAGTCCATACCTGAGGACCGGCCGCCAGAGCAGCACTCCGATCACCGTTGCTCGCAACGACGAATACGATGCCTGGATGCGCTTGCATACGCAGCCACTCCCCCACGGCCCCAACCACAACGTTCGATTTCTTCGCTCCGGTTTGGCGAGCGTAGTTCACCAAACCCTTGTCTAATTGGTCCGGGAAGCGCACATTCGTTGGAGACGCCATGCACTACATTGTAGCAACTAGCGTTAATTTCGCCAAGCCAGCGTATTGAAGCATCAGGAATCTCGGGTAAGTGAGTCAGCGCACTGGTTTGCGTATTTCCACGCGAAGGAGGCATACTTTGCAGGTGGTATATATCCCCTTCGCCGTAATGTCAAACACTCAGCTACGCGTGTTGGACATATAGGAGGTTGTGGTGCTGAAAAAGCTTCTGCAGTGGGGGCTGATTGCCTTCGTCATCTTCTACATCGCTACTCAACCGGCTAAAGCCGCCGTTGCAGTGAAGTCCGGGTTCGGCGCACTGCACACCACTGCTAACGGTTTCAGTCAGATGTTGAGTGAAACCACACACTAGCGTTTGGCGCGCTGCTGTGTTCCAACCCTCACAACCGACACGCACGAATATCGGTGACCAGGATTGCCCGGGCGCCCAGTGTGTATAGACCATCCATGATGAGATGCACCTGTTCGGAAAGCACCATGGATTGCACGGCGACCCAGCCTTTACGGTGCAGCGGTGAGACTGTAGGAGCCTCGATACCGGGAGCCAAAGCGCAGGCTTCCTCCAGCTGCTCGTTCGGCACGTCGTAGCTGACCATTAAATACTGGCGCGCAACCAAAACTCCGCTCAGACGTTGCAGCATGGGGGCACACCGAGTTTGGGCATCCATCGAGGATTGCCGGCGGCCGATCAGGACAGCTTGAGACTCCAAAATCACATCTCCGAAGACCTCTAGGCCTTGCTGTCGCAGCGTGGCGCCAGTTTCCACGACATCGGCAATCGCATCGGCCACCCCCAGCGGCACCGAGGTCTCCACTGCCCCGTCGAGTGCGAACACTGTGCAAGCAATGCCGTGCTCGGTCAGGTAGCGCTGTACTAGCCCTGGATATGCCGTAGCCACACGCCGACCCGCCAGCTCGGCAACGCTGCTGATGGCATCACGGGGCGCGGCGAATCGGAATTTCGATGCCGCAAAGCCCAGCTCGAGTAGCTCATCAGCCGCCGCGTCGCTGTCCAACAGCAGGTCACGTCCGGTGATACCCAAGTCCAGATCACCAGAACCGACATAGGTGGCTATATCTCGGGGCCGTAGAAAGAAGAACTCAACCTGGTTTTGATCGTCCACCATGGCGAGTTCGTGATGCACACGACGCTGCCGATACCCGGCCTCGGCCAGCATAATGCTCGCTGGTTCCGATAACGCTCCTTTATTTGGTACGGCGACACGGAGCATGCCTAACCTTCCGTTTCTTTCTATGGCGGATCGAAATCTGCACGAATCAAATTCTGTGCGGATCAAATTCGGTGTGGATTGCGTCAAGTCGCGCGACAACTTGTGCCACGTTGTCGCGGGGAAGCTCAGAGCCGCTGGTAAACGGCGGTGAGGTCGATCTGCCGCGCGAGCATCATTACTTGCACGTGATACAGCAGCTGTGAAATCTCTTCAGCGAGCTCGCCGTCACTTTGATACTCAGCCGCAAGCCACACCTCAGCGGCCTCTTCGACAATTTTCTTGCCGATACTGTGCACACCGTTGCGCACAGCTCGTACCGTCTCAGATTCGGCATCGCCGCCCTCGACCTTGCGCTGTAGCTCGTTGAAGAGCTCGTCAAATGTTTTCACAGCCCCATTCAACACTGCACTATTCAACCCAGTGCTACTCGCCGCCCTTATGTGCGCCTACTCCGCGCCGCGGATCGCCCGCAGCTCTAGTGCCGCGCCAAGCGCGGCTAAGGTCGCGTCCCAGCCTTTGTCTTCGGCGCTGCCAGGCAGCCCGGCGCGGTCTCGCGCCTGCGCCTGCGTGTTGCAGGTAAGTACACCGTGGGCGACCGGAACACCAGCATCGAGCGCGACTCGGGTGAGGCCCGCGGTCACCGCGTCGCAGACGTAGTCGAAGTGCGGCGTATCTCCTCGCATCACCACACCCAGCGCCACGACGGCGTCGCGGTGCTGGGCCAAAGCCTGCGCCAGCACCGGTATCTCCACACAGCCAGCCACTCTGGATACCTGCAGCTGGGTCACGCCACAAAAAGCGGCGGCCGCTTGCGCTCGATGCAACAGATTGTCGACGATCTCACCATTCCAGCGCGCTGCCACGATGCCCAGTCGCAGTCCGCTGGCATCGATCTGACCCTGTGCAGGCACGCCCTTAGCGCTCATGGGGCAATCAGCTCCTCGGGCAGATCAGTGATCTGGTGACCCATGCGGTCTCGTTTGGTGCGCAGGTACCGCAGGTTTTCCGGATGTGGATAGCTGGGCAGTGGTTCACGGCCCACCATCGTGAGCCCATATCCCTCTAGCCCTGCCCGCTTGGTGGGGTTGTTACTGAGTAGCCGCATGCTGCGAACTCCCAGATCCACCAAGATCTGCGCTCCAGTTCCGTAGTCGCGCGCATCCGCTGGCAGGCCAAGCTCCAGGTTTGCATCTACCGTGTCCGCCCCGGCATCCTGGAGCTGGTAGGCCTGCAACTTGTGCAGCAAGCCGATACCCCGGCCTTCATGGCCACGCATATAGAGCACCACGCCTCGACCTTCCCCAGCTATCCGTGCCAGGGCGCTGTCGAGTTGCGCACCGCAGTCACAGCGCAGCGAACCGAAAACATCACCGGTGAGGCATTCCGAATGCACCCGGACCAACAGGTTTTCGCCATCACCAATTTCGCCACACACCAACGCCACATGCTCACGATCGTCGATGCTGCTGCGATAACCCACTGCTTGAAACTCGCCGTATCGAGTGGGAATGCGAGTGTTGGCCACTGGGCTCACTTGCCGCTCGGACCGACGGCGATGCTCAATCAGCTGCGCGACGGAAATCAGCGTCAGACCGTGCTGCGCGGCGAATTTTCGTAGCTGTGGCAGCCGGGCCATCGTGCCATCGTCGTTGATTACCTCACAGATCGCTCCCGCGGGTTGCAGACCGGCCAAACGCGCCAAGTCCACTGCGGCCTCGGTGTGACCGGGGCGGCGCAGCACACCGCCTTCCTTAGCACGCAGCGGAAACACATGTCCGGGACGAGTAAGGTCCGCGGCAACGTTGGAGGGCGAGCCTAGTATCCCAATAGTCTGCGCGCGGTCCTTTGCTGAGACACCAGTGGCAGAGACGTCTCGGGCATCCACCGAGACAGTGAAGGCGGTACCGCGCCGATCCTGATTGGTGTGATACATCGGCGGCAGCTCCAGCCGGTCGCAGTCGGCTGAAGTCAACGCGACACACACCATGCCCGAGGTGTATCGGGTCATGAACGCAAGCAGCTCGGGGGTAGCGTACTGTGCGGCGATGATCAGGTCACCTTCGTTTTCGCGATCGTGATCGTCAACCACAATCACGGCTTTCCCCGCGGCAATGTCTGCTATGGCCTGCTCTACGGTGCCAAATCCCGCCGCCTCGGGCGGGCGTTCAGCCGGGATCGGCTCAGTAATGACCGTCATGACCGCACTTTTCCAAGCCTCGGGAACTCCGCGCATTCGTTTGCACCCAACAGTCGCTCGACATACTTGGCGATCACATCTACCTCAACGTTTACCTGCTCGGATTCCGCTAATGCTCCTAGCGTGGTATGACGCAACGTGGCGGGAATAACCCCAATCTCCACGGATGCGAAACCTTCTCCATTGTGCCCGGTTATCGGCGATTCCGCTGTGTTGCGCGGGAGGTCTGTTACCGCAATCACCGTCAGTGACACCCCATCCAAGGCGATCGAGCCTTTTTCCACTATGTAACGGGCAAGCTGCTGCGGCACCTTGAAACGCAGCAGATGCCACGACCCACCAACTTCGCGCTGCGCAAGAGTCGCGACACCATCAACGTGGCCTTGCACCATGTGACCACCGAGCCGAGTGGACAGCGTCGTGGCTCGTTCCAGATTGACCGGCGAGCCCAGCCGCAAACGGCCGAGGCTGGAGCGAGTGAGCGTTTCAGCCATTACGTCCGCCCTAAAACTTTTGCTGGCCAGCTCGGTGACGGTGAGGCAGACGCCGTTTACCGCGATGGAATCGTCAGGGGCCGCATCTGAACAGATCAGCGGTCCCTGAATCTCCACGCGCGCGCCGCCGGGAACGATGTCGATTGCCGCTACAACGCCCAGCTCTTCAACAATGCCCGTAAACATGTCTACCTCACACCTGCCCTTGCCGATGATTTTGAGCCGCTAGCGTGCCGACGATGCGCACGTCGGTGTCGATAAGTTGCACATCGCGCACCTCTAGCCGTAGGGCTTGGGAAATGGTATGAATTCCCGCGCCAACCAGAGCGGGTGCTCCAGCGCCCAGCAACGCCGGAGCAAGATAGGCGATAACCTCATCCACCAACCCCGCCTCCAACGCCGCACCTGCCAATGTGGGTCCACCTTCGAGTAACACGCTACGACAACCCCGGGCAAACAACTCCGCGAGCAGCTTGGCCAGGTCTACCCGGCCGTCCACGCCGCCGACCTCTGAGGCAGTCGCGATCCACGTGTCCGCGGCTCCAGATTGCGGCGTTTGAGGCTGGCGAATCCGGGCCTGGATTGGGGTGCGACCCGAGGAATCGACCACGACTCGCAGCGGGTGATGGACCTCGTCCTGCCCATCTCGGCCATCAGAGTCGGGGAGCCGCACTGTGAGCTCGGGGTCATCGGCGAGTACCGTGCCCACGCCGACCATCACCGCATCGTGGCGCGCCCGTAGCCGATGCACATCCGCGCGGGCCGCCGTCCCGGTGATCCAACGCGAGCTGCCATCGGCAGCCGCGGAGCGGCCATCCAACGTCGCGGCGAACTTCCAGGTCAGATATGGTCGCTGGCGTTGTATGGCCGTCAACCACGCCCGATTGGACCAGCGAACTTCCGTTTCAGCGACACCGACCACAACCTCGACTCCAGCGGCTCGCAGCTGCTCTATACCACCGGCGGCGGG
>QHCE01000037.1 GCA_003243955.1 Acidimicrobiales bacterium
CCAGTTTCAAAACACGCTCTCAGGCTAGCGAAAGAGCTTTACATTGGCGAGTGTTGCGATGAACTAACTGGTTAGCCTGGTCGCTGACATGCCGGTGTTGTTCGCGTCAATCGTCGTCTCGCCGAACCGGCACGACCGCTAGAATGAGTCCACGCGACGAGAGTTTGAGAGCGGTTATGCCGAATATCTAGATGCTAAACCATCCATCAGCCCTATCAGTGTGCCGCTTGTGCGGTCATGCCCGGCCGGATGATGATATCCGGCCTGCTCTGCGTGCTCTGAATCCGCTGCTAGTGAGGCCCTTGAAGCGGCCTTTCGTGGGGCTTGCGGGTAGGGCAGAAGGAAAAATATGATGGCTCGTTATTTCATAACGACGGCGATTCCCTACGTCAACGGCAAGCCGCACGTGGGTCATGCTTTGGAGCTTGTGCAAACTGATGTGCTGGCCCGGCATCGCCGTCATCAGGGGCATGAGGTGCGGTCACAGACCGGCACCGATGATAATGCGCTCAAAAACGTGCAGGGCGCAGAAGCTGAGGGTATTAGTCCACAAGAGTATGTAGAGCGGGTCGCGACCCGCTTCGCCGACTTGGGTCAGGCGTTGAACCTGTCCTTTGATGACTTCATCAAAACCAGCTCTGATCCACGTCACAAGCCGGGCGTGGACAAGCTGTGGGCTGCCTGCAACAACAGTGGCGACTTTTACCAGAAAAGCTACGCTGGTTTGTACTGCGTGGGCTGCGAGCTTTTTTGGTCACCTACCGAGCTGGTAGATGGGCGTTGTCCAGAACACGGCACAGTGCCTGAGGAAGTCAATGAAAACAACTACTTTTTTCGGCTGAGCCGCTACCAAGACCAGCTCATCAAACTCATCTCCACCGATGAGCTACGCATCGAGCCTGCCTCTCGTAAACGTGAAGTGCTGTCGTTTATCCAGGCAGGGCTGGAAGACTTCAGCGTTTCCCGAAGTGTCGCACGAGCCCGAGGCTGGGGTATCCCTGTACCCGGAGACCCCAGCCAGGTTATCTATGTGTGGTATGACGCCCTCGCCAACTACATCACCGCCCCTGGATACGGCAACGACAATGCCACCTTTACACACTGGTGGAACGGCAGTGACGAACGCCTTCACGTCATCGGCAAAGGAATCCTTCGTTTTCACGCTGTCTATTGGCCAGCGATGCTGCTCTCGGCCGGTATCCGACTGCCCGATACCATTTTTGTCCACGAATACTTGACCGCCAGCGGGCAGAAAATCAGTAAATCCGCCGGTAACGCCGAAGACCCCACTGACCTAGCCGACGAATACGGTACCGATGCGCTGCGTTGGTGGATGCTGCGTGATGTGGCGCGCGCTGGTGACACTGACTACACTGCCCAACGTCTGGTTGCTCGTGCCAACGAAGACCTTGCCAACAACATCGGTAACCTCGTCAACCGCACTCTGTCCATGGTCTTGCGATATCGCGCTGGAACCGTCCCACCCGCAGCCCGGGATAACCCTGGTGCGGCTAGTCTGCGCGCGGCCCGATCGGACGCCGAAGGCGACATTGCCCAGGCATTGGCGGCATTTGACTTCCGCAAAGCAGTCGAAGCCGTGGTACGGATAGGTGATGAAGGTAACCGTTATGTGGAAACCACAACACCATGGGCGCTAGCCAAAAATGAACGCACAGCCCACGCCAGCCCGCACGCTCTGGATGCTGTGCTTGCCGAGCTTGTGCACACCTGCCGCGATCTAGCGCACCACCTCACCCCATTTCTCCCAGAGTCGGCAGCCCGTATCGCGCAGCAATGCACCACGGTAGACGGAAAAATTGCTCAACCCACACCTCTTTTTCGCCGTCTCGAAATTACACACCCCTGACCAGCCGCTGTCAGGTTTGGTGGGTGGAAGGAGCAGGACAGGAAAAACCGAAAGGCTTACCTGCCCCAGCAAGGGGCGTACGTTCTGGTCATCGAACGCACCTGCCGCATCCCCATCGACTACCACCCCTCAGGGATAGGTAGTGCTGCGAGGAAGCTGGAATTATACCTAGCTAGCGGCACCCTCGAAAATGTCGAAACCCCGGCGGCGTACCCTCACCGAAGTGGGGCAGGGGCGACCGGGGTCTTCGTCTCTTATCGTAGCGCAAGGTTGGATTAGATGACACACCCTATGGCTGAAATCGCCGCCGGCCTGTCGGTCGAACGATTCGGTGCCTACCGTGTAGCTGCCGGCGGCCATGATGCTGACGCGTTAGCGCTGTACGAGTGGAACGCAACTATCTCAGCAGCGCTATGGACCGACCTTGCGCACTGTGAAGTGCTGGTACGAAACAGGCTGCATGAGCAGTTGACTGCTTGGTCAACTCAGGTTTATGGCGAGTCGGTGTGGTATCGGGATCCGGGACGGATTTTCACTGCCCAACACGCGTCAGATGTAGCTGAGGCCCGTCGCCGCGCCACCACTGGCTCTCGTGCGAAACCGGAGACTCCTGGCCGGATCGTTGCTGAACTAAACTTCGGATTCTGGCGGTATTTGGTTGCTAGCCAGTATGAACGCACGCTATGGCTGCCGGTGTTGCGGTACACCTTCCGAAATGTGCATCGCCGTCACCTACACGGTTGCCTTGCCCGGCTACACAATGTGCGTAACCGTATCGCCCACCATGAACCCATCCACTACGAAAATCTGGGAAGGCTACACGGTGACCTGTTGAAGGTTCTTGGATGGATTAATCCGACCTACCGCCAATGGGTGCAGCAGCAGTCCACTGTTACAGATCAACTAGCGGCACGACCTGCTTAAGGCATTCACGTACCGTCGTGTCACCCATCAAGCGAAGCGGCTTCGCCGACGTCAACCCGCCCAGATCAGCGCAGTCACAGTCTTGGTTAAAACTTTCTATACAAGTTCAAGGCGGCGCTCACGCGCCGCAGCGGCCCGGCTTACGGCGCTTCCACCAGCCTTTGGCGCTCCGCGCCCACGCCGGCCGCACAGCAAAAAGCGCCTAACGGAATCTCGGACAGAACTTATCTACCCGAAACCCGAAGACGCTTACTGTTCGTTGCTACTGACGGACCGGCCTTCCCCTCTACGGTCCAGTCTGGCTACACCAAGAACCTACGAGGGGAGGGCCGGGAATGGGTGGCCGAGAAAACCAAGCAGACGGCACAGGTCCGCCGTTGGGTGCCGGCGACTAGGTGAGCAGCTGTAGACATGTGCGTTCTCTGTGACCACAACCCTGACAACAACCTGTCCGGACATTGACGAACGCTGACAACTCTCTAGAGGAGCCTCTAATCGATCTAGATGCAGCAACGGTCAAAAGCGAGCGGTTGGCAGCCGGCTGGCAGTGTGGGGGTCAGGGGTTCGAGTCCCCTCAGCTCCACTTGTTTTGAACTGGGAAAACACTTGAATCATTGTCCTGTTCTGGCCAGTCCGAAAACGAATACTGGAAACAAAGAAAATAAGTTACACCCTGTCCGGAAAACCAAATACCCCTCAGACTACTGGCCAGAACAGG
>QHCE01000013.1 GCA_003243955.1 Acidimicrobiales bacterium
CTTGGAATAGATCATCTAGCGGATCTAAAGAATCGTAAGGCCAGTCGGGGTGCCTTCCAGCGAGGTTAACCTGGCCAACCTCCTCACACCAACATCTCAGCGCGAGCGGCAGGACACCCACCGACTCTTCCAGGTAATCAAGTTGAACGCTCACATCTGACTCCGGCGGGGTGAAGATCCGGTCTGGAGCGGCGAATTGGTAACCGTTCACCTGCAGAAAGTCGACTAGTCGCTCCACGTTGACGCGGGCCCGCCGCATTGTCTCGCGCCCGACCTCGACGGCATCTACCCAACCCTGGGTCTCCCGAAGATCAGCGCCCAGGCGGGTCATTTCTGTCCAGACCTGAACTCGATCACCTGCGCGATAACGCTCTAACCAACGACCCATGGCAGAAACCTTAACCAAACGTCCGACACATTTGTTACCCGTTCGTAGTGGTAGCATAAAGGTATGACTACTAAAACGAAAAAGATTTCTATCTCTGTCCCGGAAAACACCCTAGCGCGCTTACGCACCTCGGCGGAACACGCTCATGCTCGGTCGCTTTCGGCATACATTTCACAGCTCGTTGAAGAAAAAGAGGACGCTCAGACTTGGAGAGCCCGGCAATAGAGGGGATGCCAAGGCCGCAGGAGCCGCCGCCTACGCAGGTAGGCAAGGCGACGAGAACGCCGGCAGCGTCTCTATTGCCGGGCTCTTACTCCCAATACATCGACAGTTTGGAGTACACCACCGAAGAGATTGCGTGGGCTGAGGGAGTATTGAACGCACACAACAACCTAGAAACTAGAGACGCCCTGTGAGCAACCTAGTGCTGGATACTGGTGCGCTCATAGCCATCGACCATACTTACCTCTGACCCTGGCGATATCAAAAAGCTAGGGCCAACGCTTCACATAGAACCGATTTAGGCGTGCTGGCCGCTCGGGCTTTGAACAGCGGTGATATCGAGCCCTTCCTGCACAACGGAACGGAACGCGGGCATCAGTTTCGGGATGGCTGCCACCACACGGTCGTTGGTTGGTGCTGAGCCCTCCTGCGGTCCACTGACGATGCATCCGGCCTCGCGTGCGATCACCCACACCGGCTGCCAAGTCCCATATGCAATAGCCGTTCCCAAAGCAGGCGTCTAGCCGGCCATCGGCCAGATAGCAAAAGTCACGCGCCGCCGAACCGGTGTACCTCAGATCCCCAACGCTTAGCAGGATCCGAGAGGCGACAGCGGCACGTTCAGTCTGAGCCCAGGGCTTATATCCACCCACCATGCCCACAAACGCCTCGGCAATCGGGATTTTCTCTGTCCGTAGCCGAAGACGTTGGCTGTTCCGAAAGGCACCCATCCCGGTGGTGGCGCTGAACAGTTCATCACGAAACGGGTCGTATACCACACCCACGGTGAACTGGCCCTCAAGTTCGACTCCGATAGACACCACCGAGGCATCCCATTTCCGAACAAAGTTGCTAGTGCCATCCAGCGGATCGATGATCCAACGCCGCCCCGTGCTCCCAGTTCGCGCCGCGCCTTCTTCAGCGATGATGGCATCGTGAGGAAACGCTGCTCGTATCCGTGCGACGATGAGTTCCTCGGAAGCCACATCAGTGGCAGTGACTACATCCATCGACGAGGTCTTGGTGTGAACGCCGCCGCCGCGAACATTTTTCGCGCCCACGAGAAGCAGTTCGCCGGCCTTGCGGGCAATAGACTCCGCGGCAGTTTGCACATCTTGCAGCGCTGACATCACATCCGCTCCTCACCCGGCTACAAACGCTACGATGGCTAAGCGGCGGAAGCAACAGCGCATGCCCCAGTACCATGTTCACCCCATCAAGGAGCCAAGTGGCGCCCTACTCTGGCCTCGCCATCGAAGCCGCGGGCTTGATCAAGTCTTTCGGCGCTATGCGGGCTGTGGACGGCGTCGATCTGGCTGTGAGCCAAGGGTGCGTGTACGGAGTACTTGGACCCAACGGTGCAGGCAAGACCACGACGATCCGCATGCTCGCAACGCTGCTGCGCCCCGACGCGGGCTCCGCGCAGGTGCTCGGGCACGATGTCGTCCGAGAAGCCGATGCGGTCCGCGGTGTGATCAGCCTGACAGGTCAGCTCGCCTCGGTCGACGAGGAGCTCACCGGCCGAGAGAACCTCATTCTGTTCGCCCGGCTGCTGGGCCTAAATCGAACCAAAGCCAGAGCGAGAGCGGCCGAGTTACTCGAGGCGTTTGACCTCACTGCAGCAGCTACTCGGCTGGTCAAGAACTATTCCGGAGGCATGCGGCGGCGGCTCGACATCGCCGCGAGCATCATCGTCACACCTCAGCTGATGTTCCTCGACGAACCGACTACCGGGCTCGACCCGCGGTCACGCAACCAAGTCTGGGATATCGTGCGCACCCTCGTCGCAGAGGGAACCACTGTCCTGCTCTGCACTCAGTACCTGGACGAAGCCGACCAGCTTGCCGATCGGATCGCCGTGATCGACCACGGCACGGTAATCGCTGAAGGCACCACCGGCCAACTCAAGGCCTCGATCGGGCTCGGCACATTGCATGTTCGGCTGCTCGATCCGCAGCAACGCCCCGACGCGGAACGATTGCTCACGCGCCGACTCGGCGCCGTGGAGTTGGAGCCGGATCTGGCGACGCTTTCGGTAGCCTGCACCAATGCGGAGCGAGCCGCGGAGACGATCGCTGAGCTGGCGCGGTCGAGCATCGGAGTCGCCAACTTCTCGCTGGGCCAGCCGAGCCTCGATGAGGTGTTTTTAGCCCTGACCGGCCACCCGGCGGATAAGGGCACTGTCAACTTCGGCAGCGGCGACGAGGAGCATGCGGCATGAGCTCGGCTCCCCCTGCCCAACCCGCGACTGCCGTCGATGACACGGTACTTCGCAAGGCGCTGTCTTCGAGTCTCCGACCGAAACGACCAAGCGCCGTTTCAGCCGCACTGACCTTCGGCTGGCGCGGCATGCTGAAGATCAAGCACGTCCCCGAGCAACTCCTCGACGTGACGATCACCCCGGTGATGTTTCTGCTGATGTTCACCTATCTGTTCGGCGGCGCAATCGCTGGTTCCACAAGCGACTACCTGCACTTCATCCTCCCCGGAAACCTGGTGATGTCGGTGGTGTTCACCACCGTCTATTCCGGGGTCACGCTGAATACCGACGTCACCAAGGGCGTGGTCGACCGCTTTCGTACTCTGCCGATTTGGCGACCGGCACCCCTGGTCGGAGCGCTACTCGGAGATGCAGTGCGCTACCTGCTCGCCGGAACCGTGATCATCGCACTGGGTCTAACGCTCGGCTACCGACCGGGCGCCGGGGCTGTAGGAGTGATTGGGGGCATGCTGCTGGTGGTCGTCTTCTCCTTCGGCCTATCCTGGGTCTTCACAACCCTTGGGTTACTGATGCGCGCGCCCAATGCCGTCTTAAACGCCGGCTTCATGGGCATCTTCCCGCTCACGTTCCTGAGCAACGTCTTCGTCGATCCGCGCACCCTACCGGGGTGGCTGGAGATATTCGTCAACGTCAATCCGATCACCCACTTGGTAACCGCCGTGCGCGGCCTGATGGACGGAACCGCCACAGTCGGAAGCATCGGCATTGTTCTGGCAACGACCATTGTGTTGACCTGCGTCTTCGCACCACTTACCGTCTACCTATATCGCAACAAAAACTGATTGTTACCTCAAAGGTCTGCATCCCCGACTCTCATCACAACATCGATAAGAGCGATGCTCCGGTGCATACCCTTTCCGTGACTGCAATCAGACACTACGCTTACCTGGTTGCTGGTTCAGCTAGTCAGAGGTTGAGGCTAGATGATCTATTCCAAGGG
>QHCE01000080.1 GCA_003243955.1 Acidimicrobiales bacterium
CGCACTGACCACCTGAAACCGCCATGCGTCACCCACCTCGCTCACCTTCCACTGCGCCAATGTGGAGAAAGGTAGCGCCTTCCTAGGACACTCTTCTACGCATCAGCTCCGTATCAACAGCTGATTTACGGCCAGCGGGCGACGATGTCGGCGAGCTCACGGCGGCGGCCGGTGTAAAACGGCACCTCGACCCGGACGTGCCGGCGGGCGCTTGAGGCCCGCAGCTCCCGCATCAAGTCCACGATCCGATGCAGCTCGTCTGCTTCGAATGCCAGCATCCACTCGTAATCTCCCAAACCAAACGACGCGACAGTGTTGGCGCGCACGTCAGGAAAGCCCCGCGCCATGGCGCCATGCTCGGCGAGCATGGCGCGGCGCTGCGCATCGGGCAGCAAGTACCACTCGTAGGAGCGAACAAACGGATACACGCACACGTAGTCGCGGGCGGGTTCTCCAGCCACAAACGCCGGCAGATGGCTTTTGTTGAACTCCGCGGAGCGATGCAGCGCGGCCTGCGACCAAACCGGCCGTAAAGCCGCACCGATCCGGGTTTGCCGCAGCTGGGAGTACGCATCCTGCAGTAGCTCTATCGAGCCCGCGTGCCACCACACCATCAAGTCCGCGTCAGCCCGCAGCCCGGCAAGGTCATAACTGCCCCGAATAGCCACCCCAGCGTCGATCAGCTTGGTCCACAGCTGCTCCAGCTCGGCCAACTGAGCCGTCTGATCAGCATGGTCACCGCGCTGCGCGGGCGCGGCGAACACCGACCACATCGTGTACTGGATAGCGGAGTTGAGCTCAGTAACGCGTCGTGCATGCGCGTTACTGGGCCGTGTCGGGGTCTCGCTGGTGTCCTCTTGAGTCATGGCTGCCACCGTACTCACCTACTCAAACGGAATAAGAGCGACCGACAATAGGGCATCTGCCAAGGCCGCAGGAGCCGCCGCCTACGACGAAAGTGGAGCAAGTCGGCTCACAACCATGTGGAACACAGGCAGGGACCTATCGGCGGACGCTCTAAGCCAGCAGCGCGTCGGCGGCGCGTTGTGCGGAGCTGATGCAGCCCGTAATTCCCACCCCGTCGTATCCGGCGCCAGCCAGCGCGATGCTTCGATCCTCGCCCAGTAGGTCCCGCGCTTGCGCCACACGCGCGTTGTGCCCCACGGTGTACTGCGGCATCGCGCCATCCCAACGCTGCACCTTGCTAGCCAAGGGCGCGGGTAGCGGGCCGAGCACGAGCTGCAACTGCGCCAGCGCGGTTGCTACCAGCTCCGTATCATTGCGCCGCAGTGCCTGTACGTCCCCGTGTCGCCCCAACGAAACACGGACCAGGCTTACATCCGGCGCCGCCTGACCCCACTTGTGGTCAACAAAAGTTGCCGCCTTGATGATCAGGCCGCTGCTGCTAGGAATCAGCATTCCGCTTCCGTCCGGTAATACCAGCTCAGGGAACGCAAAACTGATCACGGCAACACTGGCGTAGTCGATGGCGGCCAGTTCAGCGGCGACCTCGGGAGCGACCTGGCGCAACAGCCGCGCCGAAGTGGGTGCCGGCGTTGCCAGTAGCACCGCGTCGGCGGAAACCAGCTGCCGATCGTGCCCGGAACCTACTGTGAGCTCCCAACCTTGCTCTCCGCGATCCAGCCGGCGAACCGGAGCATCGCAACGCACTTGCGCAACCGGCTCTCCACGGTGCTTGGCTGCGCTCAGCGTCTGCTTAGCTGCATCGACGAGCCGTCGCATGCCACCGCGCAGTGCACCGAATGTGGGGCCCCCCTTAGCCACAGCCCGCACAGCCTGGGCCGCACGCAGTAACGAGGAGTCACTGCGTAGCGCGGCCGCTAGAGCCGGAATGGTCGCCTGCAACGACAACGCGTCCACATTTCCCGCGTATACCCCGCCGAGCAGCGGATCGATGATGTTGTCTACCACCACGTCACCGAATCGCCGTCTGACCAGCTCCCCCACGCTGACGTCGGCGACCAACGGCTCCCCCGGTAGATCGGGTTCGGCGGAGATCTGACGACCGGCCGCGGCCGGCAGCAGTCCCGCATCAACCAGCGACGCCGGATCGGCCGGTACGCCCATCACCGTGGTGGTCGGCAGCACGTGTAGTGCACCGTTCAGGAAAATGTGCGCCTGACCGGTGTGTGGATGTATCACCTCGTCGCTAAGCCCCAGCCGCGAGACGAGCTCCAGCGCGGCAGGTGTGCGTACAAGAAACGCGTCGGCTCCTAGCTCAATGGCCTGTGTGTGACCATCCCAACGCAGCGTGCCACTGAGAAGTTTTCCGCCCAGGTTCGACGACTGTTCCAGCACCGTGACTCCGATAGCGCCAACATCGGGGCCCGCGCGGTCGCAGATAGCAAGTGCCGCGGCCAGGCCGGTGATACCGCCGCCGACCACCGCGATGTGCCGCGGAGCCACTAGGCACCCCCGCGCTGGTGTTGCACCAACTCAGCAGCGCTCTCGGTGCTGTAGCTGTGCACCAACTCCACTACTCGCGTCAACACCCCTGGATCAGTCTGCGGAAGCACACCGTGGCCCAGATTGAAAATATGCCCTGGCGCGACGCGTCCCTGTCGAAGTACCCGCGCAACTTCACTAGCCACCACAGTTTCACTTGCCAGCAACACGGCCGGGTCTAAATTGCCCTGCACGGCATAATCTGGCCCAATCCGCGCTGAGGCCTCGTCGAGTGGGACCCGCCAGTCCACGCCGACAACGTCAGCGCCCGCCGAAGCCATCGGCTCCAGCAGTTCGCCCGTGCCAACACCAAAATGGATCCGCGGCACCCCGAGTTCGCCACAGGCCCGCAGCACTCGGGCCGAATGCGGTTGCACGTATGCGCGATATTCAGCTTCACTCAGCACCCCAGCCCACGAGTCGAACAACTGCACTACGCGAGCACCGGCGGCAATCTGCACTCGCAGAAACTCCGCGGCGATGTCAGCTAGCCGCCCGCACAGTGCATGCCACGTGCCGGGCTCGCTGTGCATCAGGGCCTTGGTTCTAGCGTAATCACGAGACGGGCCGCCCTCGATGAGATAACTCGCCAGCGTGAACGGGGCACCGGCAAAACCAATCAGCGGGATGTCACCAAGCTGTTTGGTCAGCTCAGTGACCGCCTCAGTGATGTATGGCACGTCCTCGGAAGTCAGCGCACGCAGCTTGTCCACATCGGCCGACCGCCGGATAGGCGAACCGATCACCGGCCCAACGCCAGGTTTAATCTCCACATCGATACCGATAGTTTTTAGCGGCAGGACAATATCGGAGAAAAGAATCGCCGCGTCTACGTGATGGCGGCGGACTGGCTGCAGCGTGATCTCGGTAATCAGATCCGGAGTCTGGCAGACCTGCAACATGGGCAGGCCGGCCCGCAACGCATGGTATTCGGGCAGGGATCGACCAGCCTGCCGCATGAACCACACCGGCGTCACGGATACCGCTTCGCGACGGCTTGCGGCAATCAGTACGCTCACAACTATTGATGCTGCCACGCGCTTAACGCGGAGCTAGCAGTGGAGTCCGCATTCGGCGCGTCATATCCAGCTTTGTGGGCTTCGCGCGCTTACTGTAGATGGCATGGGTCTAGGAGATGTCGCGGAGCTTCCCACCGCGGCACAACTACCAGCCCGCTTCTGCCGGGCAGTGGCAAGTGCTAGAACAGTAGACACCCGCCCAGAGATCTCCTTGGAAGAGATCGAGGCTCCCCGTCGGATTGCCCCATACTCATTTGCGCTGGGCGCGAGCGTGCTTGCCGGCGATGAAGAGCCAGTGACCGGAAGGCTCATCCTGCTACACGATCCTGCCGGGCATCCAGCATGGCAGGGGGAAACGCGCATCGTCAGCTACGTCACCGCGGAGCTGGAACCCGATATTGGGCATGATGCCCTATTCGCACCGGTGGGCTGGGCGTGGCTGACGGAAGCCCTGCACATGCAGCAAGCCGGCTACCGCGCGATCGCCGGGACGATTACCCAAATCAGCTCCACCCGCTTTGGTGAGATGGCTGGCCCAGAGCAGACTACGGATGTGGAAATGCGGGCATCCTGGACACCCGAAGCCGATGACATCGCACCGCACGTGCGGGCGTGGTGCGCGCTACTGGCCTCGACCGCCGGCTTACCGCCGCCAGGAGTTCACTCGCTGCCCACCCGATGACGTTTTCAGGGAAAACGTCGCTCCAGCACCCGTTTCTTCGACGTTTTCGGGGAAAACGTTGAAGAATTAGGTTGAAGAATTAGCTGGTTTTAATACCCGCGAGCTCAAAGCTACGCGCACACGCTTGCTGGCTTCGTTGAGTGAGCTCGGCTCGCTTGGTCGGGTCGGTTTCATTGCTGGCTTCGGTCAGCGCTTTCAGGCAGCCGGTCAAACTTTGTTTGTCCTTATTGGCGGTTTCGAGATCTTTATTCGCCTTTGTCGCGTCACTAGTCAGCTTCTGCAACTGGGTCTGCGAGCTGTTCAGTTCATCAGTACCGCTGCCAATTTTTTGCTTTGCCTCCGCCAGCGACTGGTTAATCTCCTGAATCTTGGCGTCGCGTTGCTTCACGTTAGCCTGCGAATCGCTCAGTTGATTGGTGGCATCGCTGGCTTTTCCCATCTGGCTCACGTACATCGCTAGCAGGGTGGCGGAGGCGAGCAACAACGCCACGCAAACAGCAGCTAGCACAGGGTTTCTGGGCAGCCTCGTGAAGCGGTCACGGCGCGATCCACCCTCGGAATCCGCAGGCGCGAATTCCGGTGCCGGTCCAGCCTGAGCGGCATATTGCTCGTCATAGCTGTATGCCGGGTTAGCCTGCGCGGAGTCGTACTGCGCCGCGGAATACGGGTCCAGATCGCCAGGACCGCCGGGCGCATATCCGGAAGGGCCGTACGGCTGGGACTGCGATCCGTACGGTGCTGGTTCCTCACTGTAGGGGCCGTAACCCTCAAATGGGACCGACCGATAGGCCGGATCGGGTTGGTACTCCGGCCCTGGTTGGTACTCCGGCTCTGGCTGATAAGCGGGCGGTGGCTGCGGTGCGGCGGAGGTCGGCATGTGGGCCGACACATAGGCACTGCTGTAGACCTGCCCGGCGCTGACCGGGCTAATCGGAGGCGGCGCCGCTGCGGCCGCCTCCGGTGACGCCCATGCGGGCGAACTCGACACCGGATATGTCATAGTTTTAGCGTAAGCCCACCCGAGCTTGCCTGCCCAGTACGCAGAATACGCTATCCGAAGAGTCCACCGAAACAACCTATATGGCCGAGGTGTCTCGCCCAGGTAGGTAGCGGCGTAGCCGGCGCTAGTCGGTTGAGCGGCGTAGCTAGCGATACTGGGCGAAGCCCTAACTGACTCCGACCACGTTACCCAACGCGGTCCCAATATCGATACGGTTAACCACGTGACACAAGCCTCCACCGCGCCGATTTCCGATCTGCTTGAGCCTCGGGAGGGCACACCAGTTCCAGTAGACACGATTGCCGCACTGACGGACGCCGCCCGGAGACTGGCTGCTGGTACCGGCCCCGTGGCTATTGATGCCGAGCGGGCATCTGGGTACCGCTACACCGGTCGGGCTTATCTCGTGCAGCTCCGCCGCGCCGGCAGTGGAACAGTGCTCATTGACCCGCTGCCGTTTGAAGACCTCTCCCCCATCGCTCGGGTAATAGCCGGGCAAGAATGGGTCGTCCACGCAGCCAGTCAAGACCTGTCCTGCCTGGCTCAGCTTGGCCTGCGACCCGCTCACTTATTTGACACGGAATTAGGTGGCAGGCTCGCTGGATATGAACGCGTCAGCCTGGGGCTCATGGTTGAGCGGTTATTGGGCTTTCGGCTCGAAAAGGGCTATTCAGCTGCCGATTGGAGTACCCGGCCGCTGCCGACTGAATGGTTGACCTACGCCGCACTCGACGTAGAGCTGCTGCTGGAGCTGCGCGAAGTCTTGCGCGCCGAGCTAGATCGCCAAGGCAAGCTGGAATGGGCCGAGCAAGAGTTTGCCGCCGTAGTGGCCGCGAAACCTCCCACCGTTCGCGCCGAACCATGGCGCAAGACGTCAGGTATCCACCAGGTCCGCAGCGGCACCGGTTTAGCTCGGGTACGGGCGCTCTGGGAGACGCGGGACTCCGTAGCTCGCCGTCGAGACAGCGCCCCCGGCCGGGTACTCTCTGACGCGGCAATCATCGCCGCGGCCCAGGCTGATCCCAGTACCGAACGAGAACTGTTCGCGTTGCCAGTATTCGGCGGTCGTCCGCATCGTCGTCTTTCGGCAACGTGGCTCGCCGCACTCAGCGGCGCCAGAAGCCTCAGCGAGGATGAGCACCCTGGTCCCGCACCAGTTCCGGACGGTCCCCCGCCGGGCTACCGTTGGGCCGAGAAAGACCCGCAAGCCGCTGCTCGACTTACCCGCGCGCGAGAGGCTCTTGGAGGATTGAGCACGCAGCATCGCATACCAACGGAGAACTTGCTGGCCCCGGACGCGCTGCGTCGACTGGCGTGGCGGCCCGTAGAGCCAGTGAACGAACACTCAGTGGCTGCGACACTCGCCGGGCTGGGTGCACGACAGTGGCAGATTCAGTTAGTAGCCGGACCACTTGCCGAGGCAATCGCCGAGCCGACCGAGGTTACCAGCGAGTAGCATGAGATAGGTCGGTTGGTTAGCTGTCACCTCTTCACTCAAGGAGAGCCCGTGTCTAAGGCCGAGCGTGAGATAGTTTTCGTCGACGGAGTGCGCACACCCTTCGGCAAGGCTGGCCCGCGCGGCCTCTATACCCATACCCGCGCCGATGACCTAGTGGTTCGCTGTATCCGCGAGTTACTGCGGCGCAATCCCAGCCTGCCGCCAGAACGCGTTGCTGAGGTTGCTATCGCGGCCACCACTCAGACTGGAGACCAAGGGCTCACCATCGGGCGTTCGGCTGCGCTGCTAGCCGGCCTGCCCCGCAGCACGCCGGGCTATGCCATCGATCGAATGTGCGCCGGTAGCCTCACCGCGGTAACGACCATCGCCGGGGCTATCGCGCTGCGTGCCGTTGATGTCGGGATCGCTGGCGGGGTGGAGCATATGAGCCATCACCCCATGGGTGATGGGGTCGACCCCAACCCCCGGTTCGTGGCGGAACAACTGGTGGATGAATCCGCTCTGGTCATGGGTGCCACCGCCGAAAATCTGCACGACCACGACTCTTCGCTGACCCGAGAACGTGCTGACGCCTACGCATACGCCAGCCAGCGCAAGTATGCGGCGGCGGTCGCGACCGGGCGCATCCAGCCAGACTTGGTTAGCATCGCTACCCGCGACCCTGAGCTCGGCTGGGGTTTGGCCACAGCCGACGAACAGCCACGGCCGGATACGACTGTCATCGCGTTGGCAGGGCTACGCACGCCGTTTCGTCCTCACGGCCGGGTGAGCGCGGGTAACTCCGCCGGCCTCAACGACGGCGCGACCGCCTGCTTGATCGCCGCCGCCGAGGCCGCCGCGGAGCTGGAGCTGCCAGCGGCAATGCGGCTGGTCTCCCATTCGTTCGCCGGGGTGGACCCCGAGGTGATGGGCATCGGCCCTATCCCCAGCACCGAAAAGGCTTTACACCTGGCCGGGCTGAGCATAAACGACATCGGTTTGTTCGAACTCAATGAAGCATTTGCCGTGCAAGTGTTGATGTTCCTGCAACACTTCGGTATCGCCGACGACGACCCTCGGGTCAATCCGTGGGGCGGCGCACTAGCGATCGGCCATCCGCTGGCGGCTTCCGGCGTCCGGCTGATGACCCAGCTAGCACGGCAGTTCGAGCAACGCCCCAATGTTCGATACGGCCTGACCGCACTATGTGTGGGTTTGGGGATGGGCGCCGCCGTGATTTGGGAAAACCCACACTACGCCGACGATATGCGGCCAGATGCGACAAAGGTAGGTGCGCGATGAGCGTCGAGTTCCCAGACGAGCTGATAGCTCACGCGCTCACTCGCTACGTTCAGCCTTTTGGTCTAGAGGGAGAGATCGCGCTGGTGACGCTGGATAATCAGCGTGACCACACCAAGCCCACCAGTTTCGGCCCCGCTGGGTTGCGCGGCCTGGGTGCGGCACTCGACGCAATCGCAACGCGCACGCCGAGTGTGCGTGCTATTGCTATTACCGGAAAGCCATACATTTTCGGTGCCGGAGCGGATGTCACTGGCATGCCGACCCTGCGCAGTCAGGAGCAGGTCCGTGAGGTCGGTCGACTTGGGCACGAAGTCTTCAGCAAGCTACGTGACTCTGCGATACCCACCTTCGCGTTCATTAATGGCCTGGCACTCGGTGGGGCGCTAGAGCTGGCGTTGCATTGTCACTACCGAACGCTCTCGGGTGGAGCACGCGCCATTGCACTACCTGAATGCTCCATCGGTCTGGTGCCTGGCTGGGGCGGTTCGTGGTTACTGCCACACCTGATCGGCCCAGAGCAGGCAATCCGGGTAATTATTGAGCACCCATTGAGCCAAAACCGCATGCTCACATCGCAGCAGGCACATCGGCTCGGAATCGGCGATGCGCTGTTCGAACCGGCCGACTTTCTGGAACGCTCGTTGGAATGGGCAGTAAGCGTGCTCAATGGCGAGACCGTGATAACGCGCGCCCCAATCACCGGTGGTCCGGAATGGAACCTTGCCGTGACGGTGGGCCGCAAGATCGTCGACGAGCGGCTGCACGGCGCGGTCCGGGCGCCACTGAAAGCTTTGGAGCTGCTACAACTGGCGAGCACCGCCGGTTATGCCGAGAGCGCGGAAGCCGAGACGCAGGCACTTGCCGAGCTGCTCATGGGTGACGAGTGCCGGGCAAGCCTGTACGCGTTCAACCTGGTGCAGCACCGTGCGAAGCGTCCAGTCGGAGCACCGGCCGCTTCGCTCGCTCGTTCGGTCACCAAGGTAGGCGTGGTGGGAGCCGGGCTGATGGCAACCCAGCTGGCCGTGCTGTTTGCGCGCCGCATGTTAGTGCCAGTGGTGATGACCGACATAAACCCCGAGGCGCTGGCCGCTGGTGTGGCCCGTGCCCATGCTGACATCGACAGGCTCGTCGAGAAGAAACGGCTGAACAGCATTGCCGCATCGCGGATCAAGCGCTTAATCAGCGGCTCGGCGGACCGAAGTGACTTCGCCGATGCCGATCTGGTGATCGAGGCGGTGTTTGAGGAGCTGGATATCAAGCGGCAGGTCTTCACCGAGCTTGAAGAGATCGTGACACCCGAATGCGTACTGGCCACGAACACCTCCTCGCTCTCGGTGAGCGCTATGGCTGAGCAGCTTCGGCATCCGCAGCGAGTCGTAGGGCTGCACTTTTTCAATCCCGTCGCCGTGCTACCGCTGGTGGAAGTGATCCGCGGCGAACACACCGATGACGCAACGCTAGCCACGGCATTCGCGGTGGCTCAACAGTTGAAGAAGTCCCCGGTTGGCGTGCGGGACGCCACCGCGTTCGTAGTGAATCGGGTGCTGTTGCGCTGCATGAATGAGGTCCTTGCCGCGATCGATTCCGGCACGGACGTCGCAACAGCCGATTCCGCACTCAACCCGCTAGGCCTACCGATGTGCCCGCTTGCCTTACTGGATCTGGTCGGGTTGCCGGTCGCCCTACATGTATTGCAGAGCCTGCATGGTTCTTTCAGCGAGCGATTTCCTGTGTCAGCGACGCTGCGCCGTGCGGTAGATCTGGGCAAAACTTCGCTGCTGACCTGGCGAAATGGTGTGCGGCACCTGGATCCAGATCTAGTCACTGCCGAGCGTGTCTCTGAGGCCCTTACTTCTGACCAGCTCCGTGATCGGGTGTTGGTGGCACTAGCGCAGGAAATAGGGCTGATGCTCGACGAACAGGTGGTGAGCGAAGCCGCCGATATCGACCTGTGCATGCTGCTGGGCGCGGGCTGGCCGTTTTACCTCGGCGGCATCACACCGTACCTGGACCGCACCGGTATCTCCGAGCGAGTTATCGGCCGGCGGTTCCTTCCCGCTGGTGTGGCCACCGCCCCATAGACGGCCTAGATCACTTTTTCCTTGCCCTTACGTTCCGTAAGACTCCTCTTCCGACAGCACTAGCACTAGCTGCCACGGCCGCCACTGCGCTTCGAGCCGAAGACTGTAATGGAGAGGAGGCTGTGCTTGTGGTGGATGCGTTAAAGGGATTGTCTGCTCCATAGGCCTCCACCACCCTTCGTAGCTGACGTAAGGAGATTTGCGCTGGTGTGGAATCGGCACCCGTATGGTGGGGTGCAGGGAAAACTGGGGGTCGTACTTGCTCTTTAAGACGGGTGTTCAATGGCCTTTGTGTCAAAAAAGAATTCATGATAAGAGCATCTACGTCTCTAATACGCTCCGAAAGTGGATATTCCGCGGAAGGCCTATCTGGGATTTTTGCTGCTGGTTCCGGAGCAGGAGGGCCATATGCGACCGCATAATTTTGGCGCATTTCTCCAACGAATCCTTCATAACGATCAAAAAAATCTTGCGCTGCGGTTGTATACCCTTTCCGGAAAGGCCGGAAACTTCTTGGCCCCCGATTTGGCCCGGCTCATATATTCCCCCGGTTTGACTGGGAGCAGATATAGGCCACCCGAGATCCTTTATGGGGGCACCACCGTAATCAGCTGCATATCTTTCTACAACAAAATCAAGGTCGCCGAGCAAAAGCGTTCGCAGATCCTCGGTCGAAGGGAGGGCCCTAATACCTGCTGCCAGGTTTCTTTGGGGAGGGAGGCTCTCGCGAGGACGCGTCGGTTGGGTCATGCTAGATCCTAACGCTAGTGCAGTAAACACGATTTTTGTGATGTTACATGACGGGTGAATAATCTTACGGGAAAACGCGGCATCAATCGCTTTCGTCCCGCCTTTCAGGCTGTATCGCACCCCATTTCGCTACATCCGTGGCAGAATCACCTCTAAAGGTTCCTCCCCGCTGGTGTGGCGAGCTGTTAGATATCGATCATTGTGCGTAACACGGCCCGTGTCTGCACCACCTGCTCTGACGTGAGTTCGTAGATAGGGGCGCTACCGGTGAGTCGATTGGCGGAGACGGTGCGTTGCTGTTCCGTGATTGCATACGCCGGTCGCTTATCGGGTATGTCGATGCGAATCCGGTGCAGCAGGTGCGGCCTTTCCCGGGTAGTCAGCGGCATAATCGTGAGAACTGTAGAGCGGGTCAACCGCAAGTGGAAATGTGAGGAAACTACAAGCACAGGACGAGCACCGGCCTGCTCGTGACCGACAACAGGGTCGAGCTTTGCCCACCATATCTGCCAGGGAGCAAACGCTCTCACGCTGCGGCCTCACTTTCCCAAGGATCCAAGGGCGCTGCGTCGAGGGCTTCTACTTCGCCCAGCTCTGCCATGTAGTCCGCGTAACCGGCGGGGTCTTCTCGGCGAAACCGTTCCATGGCGGCGAGAGCCTGTCGTTCCCAGTGCTCATCGGCGAGTAGCTGGAGGGCTTCATCCGCGGTTACCCCGCCGTAGTCCTCAGCCGCAATTTTCATCACACGCTCACGGGTAGCTGGGCTTACTCGCATCATGGTAGTGGCCGTCATGCTTAAAGTATACGGTGTGTTATACGAACCGTCTAGCGCAGCGAGCACTCAACAAGATGGACGCCGATCCTCATATCATTTTGGTGAGTGCGGCTGGATCGCCAACAACACTCCGGACCGCAGCCGCACCTGGGCCTGCGGCTCGGCAAACTCGTTGCTCACGCCGCGGCTACTGCCTGGCTCGAGCGCCTCGCCCCGGAGCTGATACCGCAGTCCCGCTGTCTCTACTCCCATGGCAGGACCATGCACTGGAAGCAACGAGACCAGCTCGCCCACCGCGCCATGTAGCTCTGCCGAGCGGTGAATCACCGTGCATGTCGCTCCGGCGTGGCGCGCCTGGATGTTCAGCCGCGCATAGCGCGGAGCGGCTACCAGCAGCAGGTTCGCCAGCTCATGGTCGGGGCGACCACCGTACGCCCCAAGCAGCACGACACGCCGCGGCTGAAACTCCAGCGCGGCGTCCAGCGCAAGTTCAAGGTCGGTGGCATCTTTCTCCGCCGGATATCGCCGGATACTTGCACCAGCGGCAGCGGCGGCATCGAGTGCATCAGCCGGAATCGAGTCAAAGTCCCCAACGGCGACAGCTACTTTGAGGCCCAGCTCACGGGCGTAGGCAACACCACGATCGGCACCGACCACGATTGCGTTAGCCGGCACGTCGTTCAGGTCAGCAAGTGAGGGTGGATCGCCGCCGGCGACCACAACAACCGTGATCACCGGCGGCTTCGGATCCACAACTACACCAGAACTGTGTGTTCGCTGAACCTGCAGATTGCGACGAACTCCTCTGCCTGCAAGCTCGCCCCACCCACCAGTGCGCCATCCACGTCGGGTTTAACCATGATGCTGGCGATGTTGCTGGCTTTCACTGAACCCCCGTACAGCACTCGGACCGCTTCGCTCACCTGGGTACCGAAGCGCTCATCGATCCGCCTCCGAATGGCGGCGCAGACTTCCTGTGCGTCGTCTGGCGTCGCGGTTTTCCCGGTGCCAATCGCCCACACCGGCTCATAGGCGATCACCAGCCCGGCGATCTGTTCACCCTTAAGGTGAGCAAGCGATCCGTCTAGCTGCGCCAGCACATAAGGCACATGCTCACCAGACTCACGTACTTCCAGACCTTCACCCACACATACGATAGGTGTGATCTGCTGCTCGAGCGCGGCCTTAGCTTTCGCGTTTACCAGCGCATCGTCCTCGGCGTGGTACTGCCGACGTTCAGAGTGCCCCACCACCACATAGCGGCAGTCGAGCTTGGCGAGCATCGCCGCGCTCACCTCACCGGTGTAGGCGCCAGCGGCATGCGCGGAGACATCCTGCGCACCGTAGCCAAGTAGCAGCCGCTCCCCCGCGATCAGCGTTTGAACACTGCGCAAATGCGGGAACGGTGGCAACACAACGACCTCGACATCGGTGAGCTGCCGCTCGTCCAGGCTCAACGCTATCTTCTGCGTCAGCGAGATGGCCTCGAGGTGGTTGAGGTTCATCTTCCAGTTTCCAGCGATCAGCGGCCGCCGCTCAGTACTAGCTTCTGTGGCTTTAGCCACCATCGACTCCCATCCTCAGCACACCCGGTCAATAAGTACCGGCCCTATTTTGCCAAGTTAGGAGAAGTTGTGCGGGCACAACTTCTCCTAACTTGGCACTTTTTTGACGCTTTATGCAGCGGCGGCTTCCAAGGCCTCAATGCCGGGCAGCGTTTTACCTTCAATGAACTCCAGCGACGCACCACCCCCGGTAGAGATATGGCTGAAGCCAGTCTCGGCCACTCCAAGCTGCCGCACCGCGGCAGCGGAGTCACCGCCGCCGACCACGCTGAACGCCGAACATGCGGCGATTGCCTTAGCAATGCCACGGGTACCTTCGGCAAACGGCGGCAGCTCAAATACACCTACAGGACCATTCCAGAACACGGTCGCCGCACCAGCGATGTGCTCGCTAAAGCGCCTCACCGTCTCCGGTCCGATATCTAAACCTTGCTGGTCGGCGGGGATCTGCGACACTGGTACCACCGAGGTCACCGCGTCAGCTGCGAAAGTTCGGCTGATCACAATGTCAGTGGGAAGCACAATCCGTCCATCGGCCCGCTTGTACAGTTCGCGGCAGGTGTCGATCATGTCTGGCTCCAACAGAGAGCCGCCGACCTCATAACCCAACGCGGCCAAAAAGGTGTAGCACATACCGCCACCGATCAGCAACGTGTCGGTCTGCGTCAGCAGCGACTCAATCACTCCGAGCTTGTCGGAAACCTTCGAGCCGCCAAGGACCACTACATAAGGGCGCTTCGGGAAATCCGTGAGTTGAGCAAGCACAGACAGCTCGGCAGTCACCAAGTACCCTGCGTACGCTGGAAGCAATCCAGCCAGCTCATATATTGAGGCATGCTTGCGGTGCACCGAACCAAACGCGTCATCAACGTATACATCAGCCAGCGCGGCTAACTCCGCTGCGAAAGCTTCGCGCTGCGCGGTGTCCTTACTGGTCTCTCCGCTGTTGAATCGTAGGTTCTCCAGCAGCACCACACCGCCAGGCTGGGTCGCTCCGACTGTGGCCGCAGCGGCAGGACCGACGGTGTCGGTGGCAAATTTCACCGGAGCGTCTAGCAGCTCCCCTAATCGGACAGCGACGGGAGCTAACGAGAACTTTGCCTCCGCTCCCTGCGGACGCCCAAGGGCTGAGCAGACAATTACTGCCGCCCCAGCCTCACGTAACGCCGACAGGGTAGGCAGCACCGCGCGGATTCGCCCATCGTCAGTGATGGTAGCGATGGCATCGCCGGCCAACGGCACGTTGAGGTCAGCGCGCAGCAGCACGCGCCGACCTTCAACTCCCTCTTTGAGTAGCTGATCTAACGTTGGGATGCTCACAGCGAAGCACCCACATGCACAGTGAGGTCCACTAGCCGGTTGGAGTAGCCCCATTCGTTGTCATACCAGCCGACAACCTTCACTTGGTTGCCGATCACCTTGGTCAGCGGTGCGTCGTAGATGCACGAAGCCGGGTCGCCCACAATGTCGCTGGAGACAATTGGCTCATCGTTGTAGGACAGAATGCCAGCGAATGGACCGTCAGCGGCCGCGCGGAACGCCGCATTCACCTCATCGATGGTGATCTCACGAGCCAGCGTTGCGGTCAGATCGGTGACCGAGCCCGTTGGTACCGGCACCCGTAGCGCGTAACCGTCCAGCTTTCCCTTCAGCTCCGGCAGCACCAGCCCGATCGCTTTAGCCGCACCGGTAGAGGTGGGTACCACGTTCAAAGCGGCCGCACGTGCTCGCCGCAGGTCCGCATGCGGCCCGTCTTGCAGATTCTGGTCTTGGGTGTAGGCGTGAATCGTGGTCATCAAGCCACGTTCCACACCGAACGTGTCGTTGAGCACCTTGGCCAGCGGGGCCAAGCAGTTCGTAGTGCAAGAAGCGTTGGAGATGATGGTGTGCCTGTCCGGATCGTAGGTGTTCTCGTTCACTCCGATCACAATGGTGACGTCTTCGTTTTTCGCCGGCGCGGAGATGATGACCTTCTTGGCACCAGCGGTCACATGCGCTCTGGCCTTGGTCGCGTCGGTGAAGATGCCGGTGGACTCGATAACGATATCGGCGCCGAGCTCTCGCCACGGCAGCGCTGAGGGATCTCGCTCGGCCAGCGCTTTAAAGCTGCGGCCGGCCACCGAGATTTCGTCGGCGCTGGCTTTGACCTCGTGGTCTAACCGACCAGAAATGCTGTCATATTTGAGTAGATGCGCCAGCGTGGTGTTATCGGTGAGGTCATTCACACCAACAATCTCGACGTCACCCCCAGATGCGATTACGGCACGGAAAAAATTCCGTCCGATCCTGCCAAAGCCGTTAATTCCAACCCGAACGGTCACGTAACCCTCCCAGGGGTCCAAAGTTTGTCCAATGACTTTTGTGTCGGTATAACCCTATCGGGCGGGGCTACTCCTGCGTTGCCCTGCTTACCGATGCACACGGAAGAGTCAGGTGTAGTAGGCGTGGGCACGGTGTTCAACGCGGGTACTGAGCCGTTCGTTACTAAGTCAGCCCGAAAGTAGCTGAATTTGCAGGTCAAAAGGCTGCACCAGTCCAGCTACTTTCGATCTGATTAGTAATCAGGATGGTGTGGGCGTCGTGGTCAAGGCTGTAGATGATGCGCCAGTCGCCTCGTCGAGCGGCGTAGTGTCCGTGGAGTTCCCAGCGCAGTGGTTTCCCGACTATGGTGGGGCGGTGACGTAGCGAGCTGAGAGTAAATTCGATGACGGCAACGGCGATTTTTTCCGGAGTGCGGTCTAGGTGCCGCCGGGCCGAGGAGGAGAAACGAATCTGCCACGATTCATCCATGAGGGTTGATTACTCGTCCGCTGCGTGCGGTGAAATCGTTGAGCACCTCACCGAGGCTGGCTGATTCACCTCGCCGGTACTCGACGACGCCGGCGTTGATGTCAGCCAATGCACCTTCTTGGCGAAGGGTGACGAGGGTTTCCTCGATGGACTCCCACTCATCGACGCTGACCAACATCGCGGCGGGGTGACCGTTGCGGGTGACCATTACGCGTTGGTGGGTGCGCTCAACTTCATCTACGAGCTCACTGAGGTGTGCGCGCGCTTCTTTTATCGGAACCACTACATTCATGTACACAATAGTAGCCCTATTGAGGATCGATTACCTAGTAGGGCTTGTTGTAAGGGCGGCCGGCGAGACGGGGCCTGGCGCCTCTGCCGGGTAGCGCAAAGCCCAGCGGCGCTATTGCGCCAACATCTCCGGTGTCACAGCCGACTCAGTGTCGGCCATGCCAAGATCCCGCGCCCGCCTATCCGCCATGGCCAGCAGCCGCCGGATTCTTCCAGCGATAGCGTCCTTGGTCAGTGGCGGATCAGCTAGCACGCCAAGCTCCTCCAACGAGGCTTGGCGATGCTCCAATCGGAGCCGACCAGCGATGAGTAGATGCTCCGGAGCATCGTCTGGTAGTAACTCCATGGCCCGCTCCACCCGAGCGGCGGCGGCCACTGCGGCTCGTACTGAACGTCGCAAGTTGGCATCGTCGAAGTTAGCCAATCTATTGGCCGTAGCCCGCACCTCGCGGCGCATCCGACGTTCTTCCCACGCTAGTACGGCCGAATGCGCACCGATCTGGGTGAGCAGCGCACCGATGGTCTCCCCGTCGCGGATGACTACGCGATCAACACCCCGCACCTCACGCGCCTTAGTGGCCACGCCCATCCGGCGTGCGGAGCCCACCAGCGCAAGTGCGGCTTCAGGCCCTGGACAGGTCACCTCCAACGCCGACGACCGGCCGGGCTCAGTAAGCGAGCCATGCGCCAGGAAAGCGCCACGCCAAGCTGCGGTAGCGCAACACACTCCGGCTGAAATAATCTGCGGTGGCAGCCCCCGCACTGGCCGGCCATGTGCGTCAATGAGACCAGTCTGACGGGCTAAATCGTCGCCGCCTTTAGCGACCCGCACGATGTAACGCGTATTTTTGCGTAACCCCCCCGGAGCGAGTACCGAAACCTCGCTGGGTCGCCCAAACACTTCAGCGATCTCATTACGCAGCCGCCGGGCCACATTTCCGGCATCCAGCTCAGCCTCTACCACCACGTGCCCAGCCACAATGTGCAAACCGCCGGAGAAGCGCAGCGCCGCGGCCACTTCAGCCCGGCGACAACACGACTTGGTGACGCTCACCCGACTCAGCTCGTCCTTGACTGCTTCGGTCATTGCCACAGCTAATCACCCACGCCAGCTTAAGAGTCTCCGCTGAGCCTATTGTTGCTCAGCAGACCGAAATTAAACCTATTTTTAGGCCTCAACGCTTTGGCCCTTGAGGCTTTGCTACCCGGCTGCTTGTGTTCTTTTTCCCCAGCCCCGGGAAAGGTTACTCGCCATCGAAGACAGCTCGGAGTGCGGCCGCGAGCGCAGCGGGGGCATGACGTGCGGTTCCGTCGTTGCGCGCGAGCGGAACCACCATGAGGTCCGCACCTAGCGCGGCAGTGGCTTCGCGCAGCGCAGGGTCGATCGTCATGGCATTGGCTTCATGACCACCTGCCTGGACAGCGTTATGGCAAGCATCCTGCCCAGTCAACGGCGTCACCACGGCCGGGTCGGCCAGCACCACGTCCGCTCGGAACTCCGGAGCGTGCTGGCTCAGCGTGTGCAGCAAATCTGCCGTCGATAATCCCACGGTTTCTTCATCACCGATCAGGTTTAGTGTCAACAACCGCCGAGCCGAACTCGCCGCAATAGCTGAGCGCAACTCCGGCACCAAGAAATGTGGCAGCACGCTGGTGAACCATGAACCCGGACCGAAAATCAGCCAATCAGCCTCAGCGATAGCCGCAAGCACTTCTGAGGATGCCGGTGGCTCCAGCGGCAATAGCCGAACCTGCTCCACGGTGCCCTTCGTGGTGGCCACGGCAACCTGTCCACGAACCACGCTGACCACGCTAGGCTGACCCGGCTGCGCACCCCGAACATCGGCCTCGATGCGCAGAGGGAGTGACGACATAGGCAGCACCCGACCGCAGGTGTGCAGCATTCGCCCCGCTTGCGCTAACGCCGCAACCGTGGAACCCACCACCTCGGTCAAACCAGCCAGTAACAGATTTCCTACCGCGTGACCGCCCAGCTCGCCGTGACCGACGAATCGATGCTGAAACAGCGCCGCTGTCTTGGCAGATGTCCGGTCCTCACCCGCGAGAGCTACCAAAGCTTGCCGCAAATCTCCGGGCGGCAACATGTCGAACTCGCGGCGAATTCGACCACTGGAACCGCCATCGTCGGCGACTGTGACCACGGCAGTGATCTCCATCAGCGGATCCGGAGAGTCATCCAGCTTGAGCCGACGCAGCGCTCGCAGCGACGCGAACAGGCCATGTCCGCCGCCAAATGCCACTACACGCCGAACCTCAGACCCCTCGCTGAACTGCTGCTGCGGATTGCTCGGCGAGCTCACTCCAGCCCCAAGTCCCGGTGCGCCGCCGAAGCCTGAAGGCCGCGTTCAACCAGCAACATGACAAGAAACTCCGACGCCACAACGCTACGATGTTTTCCTCCAGTACAGCCAACAGCAACCATCAGCTCATCTTTGCCCTTTCGTCGGTATCGCTCGGTCATGTCGCAGATCATCTCGGCATAGCATGTGAGGAATTCCACCGCTCTGGCTTGACCAAGTACGTAGTCCCGAACCCGCGCATCGCGTCCGTTGAATGGCTTCAGCTCGGGAACCCAGAACGGATTGGGCAGAAACCGCATGTCAACAACAAAGTGCGCGTCAGTCGGAGCACCGTACTTGAACCCGAATGAGCGTAGCGCGACCCGGGGCGCATCCAGGCGGGGTTGAGAATTCATCATGTTGCTTAAGCCCCCGTCGCGCCAGCGTGGTCAATGTCAACCGGATCGGCATCGGAGGAATTTCCGACAGATGATGGGGAACTCTCCGCCAGCGCCCTCACAATACTGCCGGCCAAGCCAGCACCAACACCAGCAACCTCGGCGAGCTGCTGCTCGGTTGCGTCACGGAGTCGGCGCAGCGACCCGAAATGACGCAGCAAGGCTGTCCTACGCGCTTGTCCGAGGCCGGGAATGTCATCGAGTTCAGAACGTTGCAAACGCCGCGACCGTTTGGAGCGATGAAAAGAGATGGCGAAACGGTGCGCCTCGTCGCGTACTCGCTGCAGTAAATACAACCCCTCGCTGTTACGCGGCAAGATCACCGGAAATGGTTCGGCAGGTAGCCAAACTTCTTCCAATCGCTTCGCAAGCCCGCACAAGGCAACATCGTTAATTCCAAGATCTTTCAACACTCGCTCAGCCGCGGCAACCTGCGGCGCGCCCCCATCTACCACCACCAGCTGCGGGGGATACGCGAAAGATTTTGGTGTATAAGATTCTGGTGTCGGAGAATTTGGTGTCGGAGTAGTGGAATCCAGCCCAGTTTTCCCGTCATCGTCTGCCTGACCCTGCACCGCAAGATAACGGTTGAACCGTCGCCGTAACACCTGGGCGATAGCCGCGGTATCGTCGTGCCCGCGTTCGGCCAGCCTAGGATCGTCCCCGCTCCCGCGGATCGCACCATACCCCTCGTCGCGCCCGCTCCCGCGGATCGCGAACTTGCGATACTGGGACTTACGAGGAATGCCGTCTTCGAAGACGACCATACTGCCGACGGGATCGCTGCCTGAGATGTGGGAGATGTCGTAGCACTCAATACGCAAAGGCGCCTCGGAAAGTCCCAAAAACTCCTGTAGCTGGGACAGGGCTAGCGAGCGAGCGGTTAGATCGGTCGCTCGTTTGAGTTTGTGTTGAGCCAACGCATGCTCGGCATTGCGATGCACGGTTTCCAGCAACGAACGCTTATCGCCACGTTGTGGAACGCGTAACCGCACCTCGCAACCGCGTTCAGCGCTGAGCAGCTCAGCAAGCGCGTTCACGTCCTCTGGCAACTCTTCCAGCAAAACTTCACGAGGAATCGCCTCATTGGAACCAGTTGCCGAAGTAGAACCATTTCCCGTGGACCCGTCCGCCTCGTAAACACCACCGTAAATTTGGAGACAGAACTGCTCCGCCAATTCACCGACACTGGCGTTATCAATCCGCTCCACCACCCAGCCCCTCTGACCGCGCACCCGGCCGCCCCGCACATGAAATACCTGCACTGCGGCCTCGAATGGGTCGGTAGCAAACGCCACCACATCCGCATCTGTGCCATCGGGAAGCACCACCGCTTGCTTCTCCATCGCCTTGCGTAGCGCCGCGACATCGTCGCGCAGCCTAGCGGACTGTTCGAAGTCGAGCCGCTTCGCCGCTTCCCGCATCGCCCGGTCGAACCGCCGCATCATCCGGTCGGTCTTACCCGCCATGAAGTCGCAGAAGTCGTTGACGATGTCACGATGCTCGGCCGCGCTAACCCGGCCCACACACGGTGCCGAACACTTGCCGATGTCGCCCAGCAGGCAGGGCCGGCCGATCTGGCGGGCTCGCCGGAAAACGCCGGAACTACACGTGCGCGAGGGAAACACCCGCAGCAGCAAATCCAACGTCTCTCGGATCGCCCAGGCATGTGCGTAGGGACCGAAATACCGCACGCCTTTCTTCTTCGGGCCGCGCATCACCTGTAACCGCGGATACTCCTCACCCACCGTCACAGCCAGACTGGGATAGCTTTTATCGTCGCGGTAGCGAACATTGAACCTTGGGTCGTACTCCTTGATCCACGAATACTCCAGCTGCAAGGCTTCTACCTCGGTGCTCACCACCACCCAATCCACGCTGCTCGCGGTGGTCACCATGCGTGCGGTTCGTGGATGCAACGCTGTCAGATCAGCGAAATAGGAGCTCAGCCGAGAACGTAAACTCTTGGCCTTGCCGACATAAATCACCTGCTGCCCGGAGTCCCAAAACCGATACACCCCTGGCGACTCGGGAATGCTGCCCGACGCTGGACGATAGGTGGAAGGATCGGACACACTCCAAGCCTATCGGGGCAACCGGCAGCTAATTCGGTGCAGTGACGGGCAGACCACGCTCGCTTCGCTGAACTGGATTCCTTGGCCCTGCTGAGAGGTTGACGAGTGATCGCCGAAGTGAACTCTTTGAAAGAGTCAGCAGGAAAGATCCTTAGCCAATGTCGATCTTGAAGGTCGAGATTGTTCCGTCCTGCGAGGTCAGGGTGACCGCTCCGAAGGTGATGATCGGGATCGATGCACTTCCGGTACCTCGGTAGAAGCCTGTTGCCTGAGTGATTCTCAGAGCGAGAGCGACAAGGGTAGCGGCCATCTCGTCGTCGGCGTCGATCTTCGGTGCGGTAAGTGCGACTTGACCGTGAGCCTCTGCCCAATCGCGAATGGTGCGGGAGTCACGACTCATCTCGGGGAGGATGCTTTCGTTGGCCCATGCCCAGAGCCAGGAGCCTGCCGAAGGGTTATGACTACCGATGATCTGTGCCGGGGCGGTGGCGGTCTTGTCCGGGAATGCCCAGGTGATCATGCCGGTGCGTTGGTCGAGATCCCAGCGGTCCGCCGAGCCCAGCCCCCAGGACATGTGGGCCTGAGCCAGCTGGTCGATCATGTCGGTACCCTGCAGGAGCATCAAGCCGAGACCGACGTGTTCGGGTTGCGCCGCAATGCTGTCTGGCCTGCTGTTTCGCTTGAACAATCCCATGCGGCGAAGTCTCCCAGAAAGGTTAGGAGAGACGTTCACCCGCCTCGGCATCCGACCGGCAGTTCGTGGCCCCGGCCGAACCGCAGGGCCTGCGCTCTGCATCAGGGTTCGAGGACCCCGGCCCGGCGCCCACCCTGCCGGGCGCCACTCGGGTGACGGCACAGCCTGGCACTCCTCCAGCCTGCAGAAAGGGCTCAACCAATCCCAAGTCTTGACCAGACGTTCGCGACCGAGATCAGACCGTACGGATGTCATTAGGTCTTGACAATTGCTCCGGCCGCCGGCACCGGCCGGCTACCCGGGTGGGAAAACAAGTGGATGTTCAATATACGCTGCCTGTCGTGCAGGAAACGCGCCTCGACACTGCTCGGATCCAGGCGGCTCGCCGGGTAATCGACCCGATCTTTCTCGACACTCCGCTGTACCGCTGCGAGGCGCTGGAACCCGACCTCGGGTGCACGGTGAGCATCAAGCTCGAAACGGCGAACCCGGTCCGCAGCTTCAAGGCCCGCGGCACTGAGGTCGTCGCGAGCCTCCTGGCCGACAGCGACTCGCGAGCTGTGGTGTGCGCCAGCGCGGGCAACCTTGGCCAAGCCCTCGCCTGGTCCGGTCGCGGCCGGGGACTCGACGTCACCGTCGTGGCATCCCGCTTTGCGCCTGCGGCCAAGCTTGATCGCATCCGCGCATTGGACGCCAGCTTGGAGCTGGTGGACGGCGACTTCGACACAGCTCGCGAGCGGGCAGCGGCGCTCGCGCGGTACCACGGCATCCGTCTGGTCGAAGACAGTCTGGACATCGAAACCTGCGAGGGCGCGGCGACCATCGGCCTGGAATTGGCGGACACCGTGCCCCCGTTTGACACCATCCTGATTGCCCTCGGCGGCGGGGCGCTCGCCACCGGTGTAGGTCATGTGATAAAGGCCCAGGCACCCGAAGTCGAGGTGATCTGCATCCAGCCGTTGGGCGCACCGGCGATGACGCTCTCCTGGCGCGAACGGCGCGTCGTCACCACCAACTCGACCAATACCATCGCCGACGGCGTCGCCGGCCGGCGTCCCATCCCGGCCGTCCTGGACGACCTCCTCCTGGTCGCTGACGACGCCGTCCTGGTCCAGGAAACGTCGATCATCGCCGGTATGCGGATGCTCCTCGACCACGCTGGCCTCGTCGTCGAACCGTCGGCCGCGCTCGGCATCGCGGCGATCCTCGAAGACCGTGAGCGCTTCGCTGGCCGGCACGTGGTCACCGTCGTGTGCGGCAGCAACATCGACGTGGACGCCTATCACGGGTGGATTGGTGCGGCTCCCCACCGTACGAAGATGACCGGCGCGCAGAACCAGACCACCGAGACCCGCACCACAGCATAGTCAAGATCTCTCATCCACGATTTCTCGCCTAGAAGGGTCCTCCCACTGTCTCTAGCTGATCCAGTATTGACTCTAGTTCCGCCGCCGGAATTAGATAGGCGGCAAGCTGCCGCGCTCGGTAACCGCCACGCGCTGCCCGCCTTGCCTTAGGAACATACTTCGAGGCGTTTTGCCGTAGCTCTCGTATACCATCGATTCTATACCTATCAGGGTGAAGTGCTACAGAGCTTGGCTATGCGGTGACAACATTTCCCCCGCTGATCTGCACCGAAATTGGATTCAGTGGCGAGCGGGCCGGGCCACGTAGCACTGCACCATCCGCCGCGTTAAATCGTGAGCCATGGTTCGGGCAGGTCATCGCGCCACTGTTCGGCTCGTCCACGATAGTGTTCTGGTGCGTGCACCGAGCGTCAAACGCTTTGATTACACCCTCCGATGGCTGGGTCAGCATGATGCGAAGCCCGCTCTGGTCAGTGACAAGTTTACCGCCGCCGACGGGCACATCAGAAACCTTCGCCAATGATGTGCTGCTATGTGGCGCATCGGCTGTCGGCTCGCCCGCTCCGGTATCTTTCGACGCGGTGGGAGTGCCGCATGCCGCCAGCGCGCCGACTCCGACGCACGCGGCAGCCGCCAGGCATAGTGCTTGACGTCGAGGAAGCCCTGCGACTTCGACCGCCCCCGCTGGTTGCATACCGCTAGTCAGCTTCTCGGTCGATTCAGTCATCTCTCACTCCTGGTCGCCATTGGCGGGATAGGAACGCGTACCACTCACCGGGTATATCTCGTGGCGCGCCACAATGTTGTGGACAACCGCAACGCTATCGCTACCCGGACAGGAAAGCGACGTAATTCAGCCAACTGCGGCCGCGAGTGCGGTGCGCAGAAACTTGCCGGTGTGGCTTTCAGCCACACTTGCCACGTGCTCTGGTGTGCCTTCGGCAACAATGGTGCCGCCCCGGTTCCCACCTTCGGGCCCCATGTCAATGACCCAATCCACTGTCTTAATCACATCGAGGTTGTGCTCAACCACAACGATGGTGTTTCCTGCCGCGACTAGGCGGTCCAGCACACCAAGCAGCTTGCGGATGTCTTCGAAATGTAGCCCCGTTGTGGGCTCGTCGAGCACATAAATGGTTCGGCCGGTGGAACGTTTCTGTAGCTCAGTCGCCAGCTTTACCCGCTGCGCCTCACCACCGGAGAGCGTGGGTGCACTCTGCCCTAGCCGGACGTACCCGAGTCCCACGTCTACCAACGTCTTCAAGTATCGATGGATCGTAGTGACGGGTTCGAAAAATTCCGCCGCCTGCTCAATCGGCATTTCGAGTACTTCGGCAATCGTCTTGCCCTTGTAATGCACCTCCAGCGTTTCGCGGTTGTACCGCGAGCCTTTGCACACCTCGCACGGTACGTACACGTCCGGCAAGAAATTCATCTCAATCTTGATCGTGCCGTCGCCAGCACATGCCTCACAGCGGCCACCTTTGATATTGAAGGAAAAACGCCCCTGTGTGTAACCGCGAACCTTTGCCTCTATGGTCTCGGCGAACAGCTTGCGGATCCGATCAAATACTCCGGTGTAGGTAGCGGGATTGGAGCGCGGGGTGCGCCCAATAGGCGACTGATCAACGCCTACTACTTTATCCAGCTGCTCGAGCCCGGTAATGCGCTGATGCCGTCCCGGGACCAAACGGGCTTTGTTAATCGTGTTGGCAAGCACCGCATACAGAATGTCATTGACCAAGGTCGATTTTCCGGAACCGGACACGCCAGTGACCGCAACGAAACAGCCCAGCGGAACCGCTACATCGATTCCGTGCAGGTTGTGCTCCCGCGCTCCTTTAATCACGAGCTGCCGCTTCGGATCACGTGGTCGGCGCGTGGTCGGCACCTCGATCCGTGCTCGGCCAGACAAGTAAGCCCCAGTCAGCGACTCCTTTGACTCCAGCAGCTCCGACACCGGGCCAGAAACCACGACTTTGCCACCGTGCTCGCCGGCGCCTGGACCAATGTCAACTACCCAATCGGCGGTGCGAATAGTGTCCTCGTCGTGCTCGACCACGATGAGCGTGTTTCCCAGCTCTTTGAGCCGGAGCAGCGTTTGGATCAGCCGCCGATTGTCACGCTGGTGCAGCCCGATGGATGGCTCATCCAGCACGTACAGCACTCCGACCAGGCCAGATCCGATTTGAGTCGCCAGCCGAATGCGCTGCGCCTCGCCGCCAGAAAGGGTGCCCGCGGGCCGATCGAGCGACAGGTAGTCCAGGCCGACGTTGAGCAGGAACGCCAACCGCTCCCCGATCTCTTTAAGTACCCGCTCGGCGATCAAACGCTGACGTTCGTCGAGAGAAACACTGCTCAGATACTCTGCGAACTCGCCGATGGACAACGCACAAACCTCGGCAATGTTGCGGCCATCAATGGTCACCGCCAGCACCTCAGGTTTGAGTCGAGCACCATGGCAGCTGGGGCACGCAATGTCGCGCATGTACCCCTCGTAGCGTTCCCGACTGTATTCGCTCTCGGTATCGGCGTGACGGCGTTCCAGGAACGGGATCACGCCCTCAAACTCGGCATAATAGGAACGTTCCCGACCGTACCGATTCTCATAGCGGACATGCACCTGGGTCTCGTGTCCATGCAGAATTGCTTTCTGCGCGCGCCCCGGCAACGCGCGCCACGGCGTATTCACATCGAATGCCAACGCGTCTCCTAGGCCACCGAGTAGCCGCAGAAAGTATTCGCCGTTGTGCCCGGTAGCCCATGGGGCGATAGCGCCCTGCTCCAACGTGCGTTCCTCATCGGGTATGACAAGCTCGGGGTCGACTTCCTTCTTAGTCCCGATACCGCTGCATTCTGTACAGGCCCCAAACGGCGAGTTGAACGAAAATGACCGCGGCTCTAGCGCTTCGAAGGACAAGCCATCATCCAAGCATGCTAAGTGCTCGGAGAATGTGCGTTCCCGATCAGGATCATCCTCGGCGAGGTCCACAAACTCCAGGATGAGTAGGCCATCTGCCAGTAGCAGCGCGGTCTCCACGGAGTCCGTGAGCCGGCGTTTAGCGCTCTCCTTAACACTGAGCCGGTCTACCACCACCTCAATGGTGTGCTTTTCCTGCTTTTTGGGCTTAGGTGGATCGGTGAGCGAGTGCAATACGCCATCGACCCGCACTCGGGCATAGCCTTTGGCCTGTAGCTCGGCAAACAAGTCCGCGTACTCGCCTTTGCGGCCGCGTACCACTGGAGCGAGCACTTGAAACCGGGTTCCTTCATCCATCGCGAGTACGCGGTCCACGATCTGCTGTGGAGTCTGCCGACTGATGCGTTTGCCGCATTGTGGGCAGTGCGGCACTCCGGCCCGGGCGTATAGCAGACGCAGATAGTCATACACCTCAGTAATGGTGCCGACGGTGGAGCGGGGATTGCGATTGGTGGACTTTTGGTCGATAGAGACCGCCGGGGACAGCCCTTCGATGAAGTCCACATCGGGCTTATCCATCTGGCCCAGGAACTGGCGGGCGTATGCCGACAACGACTCCACATAGCGACGTTGACCTTCGGCGAAGATCGTGTCGAATGCCAGGCTGGATTTACCTGAGCCGGATAGTCCGGTGAACACGATCATGCTGTCGCGCGGAAGCTCCACGCTAATGTCGCGCAGATTGTGTTCCCGCGCGCCGTGGATTACCAGTTTCCCCGGCGAAGCAGTGGATTGATCGACCATGGGCTGCGTTGCTCCAGATGCTCAAGATGGCGGTGGGGTCCGTTATCAAATCTAGCGACTGCTTGTGACAGTTCGACGGCGCGGAGGCGACACAAACACACAGCATATGTCCTCAACTTTCAAGAACCTAGGTGCTAGGTGCTAGGTGCTAGAATCACAATATGGCTAAAACAACGGTAAATATCTCCAATGAGCTTAAGCGCGAGCTCAAGTCGGCCGCGCTACGCCGCAATCAAACTGAGGCTGAGATCGTTCGCGACGCCCTTTCGGAATTTATCGAAAACCAGCCCCCTCTACCTGAAGGGCGTTGGGGAATGTTCGCCAGCGGCGACACCCAACCCATGACATCCGAGCGCTTCGACGCAATACTCGCGGATGGTTTCGGCGCTGAGGGATTTGGTAAATGAGGACTCAGAAATGCTGATTTGTGATGCAAATGCCCTTTATGCGGCATACGATAAGGATGAGCCGCGGCATAAGGCAGTTGTAGCAGAACTGAAAGCGGCATCGCGAGAGCCAAAGCTTCTTTCACCTTTTGTCCTCGCCGAAGTTGACTACTTCATGCTGACTCGGTTGGGAACGAGAGCAGAGAACGCGCTGCTGCAAGACGTGGAAGATGGCGTGTACGAGCTCTGCCCCATGACCGGCAGTGACGTTGCTCAAGCTCGTGCTCTTATCAACCAGTACGAGGCCCTGGAGATAGGGCTCGCAGATGCCTCTATCGCCGTACTGGCAGCCCGGCATGAAACAACTCGGCTACTGACCTTTGACGAGAGGCACTCCCGCGCAATCACGCCGCTGTGGGGCGCCGCATTCACACTGCTTCCCACCGACAGCCGAGGCTAGGTCGCTTGACTCCCGCTCGATTCCGTTTTGTCCCATGACGACAGGTGGTGGCGCTGCCAGACTCAGCCGATCGCCGGCCACAGGTATAGCACTTACAGTTAAAGCACACGCCCCGCTTTAATCCGCATAATCAGATGGATCGCCCAGCGAGCTCACCAGCTCGACCAACTCGTCGCACACCCCCGGCGCAGCGCAGACCACCGATGGCTCTCGTAGCGTGAAAACTCGCCCATCCAACGTCCGGCTACTCGCACCCACCGCGCTGGTCATACAGATCCCTGGAGCAAGATCCCAGGGATGCACTGAGAATTGCACACTTGCCCCGAACTGGCCGCTGGCCACCCAGGCCAAGTCCAAGGCGCATGACCCCAACAAGCGGACCCGAAACGCGCGGTCTAGCAGCTTGGCCAACAACGCGTGCCGAAACCGTTCCGGAAAAAAATCGCTCTCAGTCCGTAAATTTCCCACCCCGACAATGACCTGCTCCAGTTTCGCCGGTTCCCGTTGCCGCAGCACTGTGTCATTGCAGCGCGCTGAGCCACCGGCAACAGCCAGGTAACGCTGGTTGAGCACGGGCAGCCACGTCGCGCCGATCACCGGTATGCCACCTACCACCAGCGCGCAATTCATCCCGCTCAACGGGGAGTGGTGCATAAAATTAGCCGTACCATCGATGGGATCGATGAGCCAAACTGGTTCACTCGCATGTATATCGGCGCCCCCGAGCTCCTCGCCCGATACTCCGAACCCGGTGGTTCGAGCGAGCGTGTCACCAATGAATCGCTCAAGTTCCAAATCGATAGCGGTCGCGTAATCTCTTGGGCCTTTGGTCACTGCGGCTACCGCGCCCATGCCATGGATAAAAGTGGGTTCAGCGCTGCTCAACACCGCGCCCACCTGCCGAGCAAGCTCTTCAAGCTCGGCGACCGGCAACGTCATAGTGAACCCCTTAACAGCCTGCACCCATCAACAGACACTCCCCTTTGGCAACGATGACCGCGGCGCCAGTGAGTAACGCGGTAGATTCGGTGAGTTCTACGCGCAGCTGACCACCTGGCAGCTCGACTGAGACGATTCCGCTAGGCAGCCTCCGCGGATCGATATGGGATGCGGTCTCGACCTGTGCCGTACGTAGCGCGACGGCGGCCGCCGCGACCGCCCCGCTACCGCAGGAGTAAGTCTCACCCGACCCACGTTCGTGAACCCGCATGCGCACGGTCCAAGCTGTTTCGCATGCAGAGGCTGGCGCGGAATCGGCAGCACGCGGCGGCGTGATCAGCTCGATATTGACTCCTTCCGGGAAAATAGCGGCGTCATACCGGGGCGGGATGCTCAGATCGAATTGGTTCAGAGGCGTAGTGACCACGCAAACGGCGTGCGGATTACCCACGTTTACGGCGGTGGCGGGCAGTGTTACCCCGCCGATCTGAACCTCGGTGGCTGCACCTAGCTGTGGCATCGAAAGTTCCGTGGTTGCCGACCCAACAGCTCCCGTCTCACGCGACGAAAGCGGATGGACCCACACTCGTTTGACACCCCCGCGTGTCGCGATGGGAATCAAGCCAGGCTCGACAAGCCCCTCAGTGACCAGATAGTGCGCAAACACCCGTGTACCATTGCCGCACATCTGTGCCAGCGAGCCGTCTGAGTTGCGGTAGTCCATGAACCATTCGGCCGCATCCGCGTACTGCACACTATCGGCGTCTTTGGCCGCGGGCACTACTCGCAGCACGCCGTCGCCACCGATCCCAGCCCGGCGATCACAGATCGCCTGGACTTGCTCAGGACTCAGCTCTAGCGTCGCGTCGAAATCGGGAAAGATGACGAAATCATTCCGAGTTCCGTGGCCTTTAGCGAACGGAACCCACATTGGCTGTGTCACGATACGCAGAGGTGGCGCAGATAGGTGCTGTTCTGCTGCGGCGCTCCCTGGCGCTTCGCCTGGCTGTGTTGTCGTCGTCGCCCATGCATCCAGCATGAACTCCTCCTCCGCCTTGCCATACTCGACCAGATAGCACTAGCTAACTCCGTCGCCTCGCAACGAACGACCTATCCGCACGACCTCAGTCTACTACGCGCAACTGGGTCACCGAGCCGCCTTGCCCCGGCTGCGTCGGGATGGGCCCGAGAGCAACCAGCTGCACTGCCGGCTCCAACAAATCCTCACGCGCACCGTCTAACCAGTTAATCCGCGTGTCTCGGCGAAACCACGAACGCTGTCGGCGAACAAACTGTCGAGTGCGCAGCGCGGTAGCCGCGATCGCTTCAGCTTCGCTAAGCTCACCATCGATCAGCTGCAGTACCTGCCGGTATCCCAGCGCGCGACCCGCTGTCGGACCCTCGCGCAACCCCTGCTGGATCAAACTTTGCACCTCATCTACCAAGCCCGTGCGCCACATGCGCCTCACACGGGCATCAATTCGTTCATCCAGCACTGCCGACACTGCATCTACCCCGAGATACACCGTGTCATACACCGGCTCCGGAGTACGCAACTTCGCTGGAAACGGTTTGCCGGTGAGCTCAATGACTTCCAAGGCTCGGACAATTCGGCGTCCATTGCTGGGAAGAATGACCAAAGCAGCCGCGGGATCGATCTGTGCCAGCCGCCGGTGCAGAACATATGGGCCGTGCGCGGTGAGTTCGCGCTCGTATGTGCGCCGAATCGCCGGATCGGTACCCGGAAATTCCATCGCGTCCAGCGCGGCCCGCACATACAGCCCGGAGCCGCCTACCACAATGGGGGTGACGCCTGCAGCCAGCAGCGCATCTATGGCGGCGCGGGTCCGTTGCTGGTACTCGGCAACGTTTGCGCTCTGCGTCACCGGCCAGATGTCAAGTAGATGATGTACTACTCCAGCACGTTCATGCATCGAGAGCTTGGCGGTGCCAATGTCCATGCCGCGGTATAGCTGCATTGCATCGGCGTTGATCACCTCGCCGCCCACTCGTTGGGCTAACTGCACAGCAAGCGCGGACTTCCCTGCCGCTGTGGGCCCGACCACCGCCACTACCCACGGCCCGGAAGGTGTTCGCACGCGCGCTAAACCAGCACGTCTACGGCAATGGCCGCAAACAATAAGGTGAGATAGGTAATGGAAGCATGAAACAGCAACATCGGACGCGGAGCAAGCTCCTGTCGACGGATGCAGGCATGTAAACGATAGGCACAAAAAACGAACCAGCCGCCCAGCATGGTCGCGCTGACACCGTAAATCCAGCCCATCGCCAGCGGCCACAAAGCCAATGAACAGGCCACCATAGCCAGGGAGTGCGCCATAATCTGCCGTGTGACCACTTGCGGCGCGGCCACCACCGGCAGCATGGGAACTCCAGCGCGAGCGTAATCATCGGCGTAACGCATAGCCAGCGGCCAATAATGCGGAGGCGTCCAGAAAAAAATCACCCCAAATAGCGCCAGCGCCGGCCATTCAAGGCTGCCGGTCACCGCGGACCAGCCGATTAACACCGGCATGCACCCGGCTGCCCCACCCCACACAATGTTTTGCCGGGTACGGCGTTTGAGCAGCATGGTATACACCACGACGTAGAACACGATGGCGGTCAGCGCCAACCCGGCGGCGAGTAGGTTTGCCGCTACCGCGAGCAGCGCCATTGAAAGCGCGCCCAGGCCGAGGCCAAAGATCGTTGCGGCTCGCGGCGTGACTGTGTGGCGCGGCAGCGGTCTACGTGCGGTGCGGCGCATGAGCTGATCGATATCACGATCAACGACGCAGTTGAGAGCGTTAGCGCTACCCGCCGCTAGCGCTCCACCTAGCAACGTGGTCAGCACCAAACCTAGCGAGGGGATACCGCGGGCGGCCAGAAACATGGTCGGCAGCGTGCTTACCAGCAACAGCTCAATGATGCGCGGTTTAGTCAGCGCAAGGTAACCACCCAAGACGACTTTGATGCGTTGGCGGCGTAGCTGCACGTTGTGGGACTGCCCTATGCGGGCCTCAGATACGGCAGGCTGAGCGGCGACCGCAGCATCGAGCAATGTCGTCACGGGACCAGGGGACCTCTCCAAGCAACTTCCAGCCGGCACAACCCGGCGCCCAACCATGGTAACCAGGCGGTTGGAGTAGGTCAGGATCGGCTGCCTATCGACGACGGCGAACCGCGACTCCCCAGCAATCTCGGCTGACCGCGGCCTTACAACATGGTGCACGATTGCAAGCTACTGCCATCATCGTCGATGAAACGACCAGGTCAGTGGCAGCGCATTTTTGCCAAGTTCTCCTAACTTGGCAAAAATTTTTATCGTGCACCACCTCGTTACAAGAGACTCCTACCATCAGCAGCGCTGGCTAGAGCTTAATACTCAGCACGTTACAACCGCCGCTGAAATACCTGCCACAGCTACGAGGCGACCGATGTCATCGGGGTCACTGTTAATAATCCGATCTCCACCGTGAGCGGCCAGCACCAGTGTGGTGTGAAATCGAATCACTTATATCGGTCATACTACTGATTTTACACTAAAAGTTACATACCGCAGTGGGACTAGCGATCCAGGGCCTGTTTCAAAGCCTTCCCACCGTCTTGCACCATGACAAGCACATCCGCCTCTTTAACTAATCTTCCAAAGCCAGGAGGGCATAAAGTGTCACGATGTGGGTAAGCCGATAGAGTCAAAGGTGGCAACATAGCCAGCCAAAGGCCAGTCAGATGGGGAACTTGTGAACAGCCCTGCTAAGAGCCAAAGATCCACTCGCAATACCCGCTCAAAGCCCGAGCCGCAACTAGATTGGTCGGCTACCGATGAGCGAGCCGTGAACTGGATTCGCGTGCTCGCCATGGACGCGGTGGAAAGAGCCGGTAGCGGACATCCTGGTACAGCGATGAGCTTGGCGCCTGCCGCCTACCTATTGTTCCAGCGTTTCTTGCGGCACGACCCTGCCGACCCGAACTGGGTGGGACGCGACCGGTTCGTACTCTCGTGTGGCCACAGCAGCCTTACGCTCTACATCCAGCTCTACCTGTCTGGTTACGGGTTGACTATGGAAGATCTGGGGCAGCTGCGGCAATGGGGTAGCCAAACCCCTGGACACCCCGAGTACCGGCACACTCCAGGAGTTGAGGTCACCACCGGTCCGCTCGGTCAAGGTGTTGGCAACGCCGTCGGGATGGCTATGGCAGCACGTCGCGAGCGAGGCCTATTCGATCCCGACGCCGTGGCCGGCAGTAGTCCTTTCGACCATATGATCTGGGGCTTTGCCTCCGATGGTGACATGCAAGAAGGTGTGGCCAGCGAAGCGTCCTCCCTTGCCGGAAACCAGCAGTTGGGCAACCTCTGCCTACTGTGGGACGACAACCAGATCTCCATCGAAGACGACACGCGCATTGCCTTCACCGAAGACGTTGCCGCACGTTACGCCGCGTATGACTGGCACGTGCAAGAGGTCGACTGGCGGCAGGGCGAGCACTATCACGAAGACGTTGCCGCGCTGGCCGCCGCGTTCGAAGCGGCACGTGCCGAAACGGATCGACCGTCCTTCATTAAACTGCGTACCATAATCGGTTGGCCAGCACCTACTAAGCAGAACACTGGAAAGGCCCACGGCACGGCACTTGGCAGTGACGAAGTGGCGGCAACTAAGCAGTTACTGGGCTTCGACCCGCAGCGAAGCTTCCCCGTCGAGAGCGACGCGCTCGAGCATGCCCGTGCCGTAGCACGACGAGGCTCAGCCGCCCACCAACACTGGAACTCCCAGTTCGAAGACTGGAAACACCACAACTCCGAACGCTACGAGCTGTGGCAGCGCCTGGCCGCTGGGCAGCTACCCTCCGACTGGAAGCAGCAGCTACCAGAGTTTGATCCTGCAAAGACCAACTCCATGGCTACCCGAACAGCGTCGGGCAAGGTTCTGGCGGCACTAGCCGATGCGCTACCCGAGCTGTGGGGTGGCTCAGCTGACCTCGCCGGCTCTAACGACACCAGCATGGCCGGTGAGCCGTCGTTCATCCCGGCGCAGCACCAAACGAAGGAATTTGCCGGCGGCCCCTACGGCCGCACACTGCACTTCGGGGTGCGGGAACATGCGATGGGCGCCATCATGAACGGCATGGTGCTGCATGGCCCTACCCGCCCCTACGGCGGAACGTTCCTCGTCTTCTCCGACTACATGCGCCCATCAGTGCGACTTGCCGCATTGATGGGCATCCCCGTGACCTACGTCTGGACCCATGACTCGATCGGGCTCGGCGAAGACGGACCTACGCATCAACCGGTGGAGCAGCTCACCGCGCTGCGCGCAATCCCTGGGCTCGACGTGGTCCGCCCTGGCGACGCCAACGAAACTACAGTGGCCTGGCAGGCGGCCATCGAGCGTACCGACGGGCCGACAGCGCTCTGTCTCACCCGGCAAAAGCTACCCGTGCTCGACCGCACGCAGTATGCACCAGCTAGCGGGGCGCTCCGCGGTGGATACATTCTGGCCGAAGCCAGCACGTCCGACTCGCTACCCACCGTCATTCTGCTCGCCAGTGGAAGCGAGGTGAGCCTTGTGCTTGCTGCCCGGGATCGGCTGGAGGCAGACGGCACGCCGACTCGCGTGGTCTCCATGCCATGTATGGAATGGTTCAGCGCCCAAGACACCGCGTACCGGGAGCACGTGCTGCCTCGAGCGGTGCACGCACGGGTAGCGGTGGAAGCCGGGATTGCCGCACCGTGGCGCCAGTTTGTCGGTGATGATGGTGAGGTCGTGAGCTTGGAACATTTCGGCGCCAGCGCGCCTTATGAAGTGTTGTACGAGCAGTTTGGCTTCACACCGGATGCGGTGGTGGCTGCGGCGCACGCAAGTCTGAGCCGCAACGCGGTGATCACTGGATCCACTACCGGAAACTAAAAAGACATTGCGACTACTGCTCAACAGCGTCTATTCGAAGAGGTGCAGCTCATGACGGACCCACTTGCCCGACTCTCCGCCGCCGGTGTAGCGATATGGCTGGATGACCTATCCCGCGAACGGCTGGACTCCGACGACACCCCAAAAAGCATCGCCACACTGAGCCGGACCCGGCATGTTGTGGGAATCACCAGTAACCCGACGATCTTCGCCGCGGCACTAGCGCCTGACTCGCCAGGAGCACATTCCTACACCGACACCCTGACGCAACTGCGCCGTAGCGGTGCTAGCGTCGAGGAAGCTGTTCGTGAACTTACAACCTCGGACGTCCGACTGGCGTGTGACAAGTTACGGCGCATTTACGACCAGACCGAGCGACTGGACGGGCGAGTTTCCATTGAGGTCGATCCGCGGCTAGCCCACGACACTGACGCCACGGTGGCAGAAGCGGCCACGCTCTGGAAGACAGTGGACCGTCCAAATCTATTCATCAAGATTCCTGCAACTTCCGCTGGGCTGCCAGCGATCACGCGCACGCTAGCCGCCGGCATCAGCGTGAATGTGACGCTGATCTTCAGTTTGCGGCGCTACGACGAGGTGATGGATGCGTTCCTAGACGGCATCGAGCAGGCACGCGACCACGGTCACGATGTGAGCAGCCTCGCTTCGGTAGCATCGTTCTTCGTCTCTCGGGTCGATACCGAAGTCGACCGACGCCTTGATGCGCTGGTAGATGCCGCCGAACACCCACGAAACATGAGCGAGAACTTGATCGCTGGAGAGATGAACACCTCGGCCGCACAACAACTTCGTGGGACGGCGGCCATCGCTAATGCGCGACTGGCCTACCAGCGCTACCAGCATGTGTTCACCAGTTCGCGCTGGCTAGAGCTTGCCGCGGCGGGTGCCCGGCCGCAACGTCCGCTGTGGGCATCCACGGGGGTGAAGGATCCGGCGTACAGCGACACCCGCTACATCACCGAGCTGGTGGCTCCGGGCACAGTCAATACCATGCCCGAAGCCACGTTGCTGGCATTCGCCGATCACGGCGAACTGCGCGACGATGTCGTGACCAGCGGTTACACCGAGGCTGCCGAGACCCTTGCGGAGCTGGCTACGCTAGGCATTGACTATGACGACGTCGTGACGACGCTGGAACGTGAAGGTGTGGATAAGTTCGCTGCTTCATGGCAGCAGCTATCAGAGTCAGTCGCACAGCAGCTGGGAGAGCAATGAGCAGCACCGTCAGACATGCCACATCTGCACGTGGAGCCCGAATCGAGTCCGATCAGTACAGCGGCCCCACAACTCTTGACGACAATTTCATGTTTGGCGGTGGGATCGCGGTAAGTGGTACCCGCGCAATAGCCAACCTTAATGAACGCATCGCCGAGTTGCTCATAAAAGACGTGCCGCACCGCCTCGCCGAGGGCGACCCAAACTTGTGGGGTGCGGCAGCGGCGGATGAGGCGCGCGATCGGCTGGGTTGGTTGACACTGCCGGCCACTTCGCGTCATCTCATCAGCGATCTTGCTTCCGTGCGTGAAGAACTGCGTGCAGAAGGGCTCGATCACGTGGTGTTGGCAGGGATGGGCGGCTCATCACTCGCTCCAGAGGTTATGGCGCGCACGCTGGGTGTCGACCTCACCGTGCTCGACACCACCGATCCCGCCCAGGTTCGCTCGGCGCTGAGTCAGCGGCTCGAGCACACCGTAGTCGTGGTATCGAGCAAGTCAGGTGGCACGGTAGAGACTGATAGCCACCGCCGGGCTTATTGGCAGGCGCTGCGAGATACGGGACTCTCCGACGATGAGGTGGCACGACGGTTCATCGTCGTTACCGATCCTGGCTCACCACTGGATTTGATCGGAAAACAGCTCGGCGTCCGGGAAATCTTTTTGGCTGATCCACGTGTGGGCGGCCGCTACAGCGCGTTGTCGGCGTTCGGTCTGGTGCCGGCCGCGTTAGCTGGTGCCAGCGTGACCGAGCTGCTGGAAGACGCGGCGCGGCTGGGCACCACGTTGGGCTCAGACGGCCCAGCGCTGCGACTCGGTGTAGCGCTGGCGGTCGCGGCCCAAGCGGGCCGAGACAAGCTCGTCATCGCCGAGGACGGCACCGGGATGGTTGGTCTTGGTGACTGGGTGGAACAACTGATCGCTGAATCCACTGGTAAAGACGGTAAGGGGATTCTTCCGGTCGTGGTAGAGCGACCCGATCACGTTGCGGATCCAGGAGAACGCGGTAGCGATGTGCTACTGACCACAGTTGGTGGCGCGCTAAAACTTGGGCATACAGGTGTGATTCCGGGTGCGGCGATACAGCCAGACCTCACTGTAAACGGTCCGCTAGGCGCACAGTTCCTCACTTGGGAATACGCCACGGCTATAGCCAGCATATTACTGGGCGTCAACCCGTTCGATCAGCCCAATGTGACAGAGTCCAAGCGCAATACCGCGACGATCCTCGAATCGGGAAAGCTCCCCGCCGATGAGCCATTCCTGCGCACTGAGCACCTAGAGCTCTACGGCGACTCGACACTGTTCAACGACGTCCGCAGCGTTAGTGGCGCCGTGGCGTCTTTGATCGGCGCGGTCCCCGAGCGTGGCTACCTAGCGCTCATGGCGTATCTGGATCGGTTCGGCAACTCCGCCGCGGCACAGCTGCGCGCTCTGGTGGCCCGGCGCACACAGCACGTGGTCACGTTCGGGTGGGGGCCTCGGTTTCTGCACTCCACTGGGCAGTACCACAAGGGTGGGCCGGCCACTGGCGGCTTTCTACAGATCACCGGCGCGGTAACGCAAGACCTATCCGTGCCTGACAAGCCCTACAGCTTTGGAGAGCTGCAAGCGGCACAGGCCGCGGGTGATCGCGTCGCGCTAAGTAGTCGGAACCTCCCGCTGCTTCGGGTGCACCTCACCGACCGCGCCAGCGGCCTTGATGAGCTTATGGAGGCGCTGCGGTGAGCAACCTCTCCGCTAGCTTGGTGAATCCGCTCCGGGATCCGGCGGACCGTCGACTCCCCCGGGTTCCTGGGCCCTGCGCACTAGTGATGTTCGGTGTTACTGGTGACCTAGCGCAACGCAAACTGATTCCGGCCGTGTATGACTTAGCTCACCGCGGACTGCTGCCGCCTAGCTTTGTCATGGTGGGCTTTGCCCGTCGAGACTGGGGTGAGGGTGAGTTCATCGAACTCGCTCGAAAGGCTGCGCAGGCAGGTGCGCGTACTCCATGGAGCGATCAAGTATGGCAGCGGCTTGCCGACGCCACCCGATTTGTCGGTGGCTCATTTGACGATGACTCTGCGTTTGACACACTCGCCTCCACACTCGATGCGCTGCGGCACAGCCATGGCATTCCTGGAAACGCCGCGTTTTATCTCGCGATTCCGCCCGAGGCATTTCCGACAGTGCTGCGACAGCTGGAGCGCACCAAGATCGCCAGTAATGATGAGGCCGGCGGCTGGCGTCGAGTTGTGGTGGAGAAACCGTTTGGCACAGATGCCGAAAGTGCCCATACGCTAAATGCGCTGGTAGATGATGTATTCACCCCCCAGGACGTGTTCCGGATCGACCATTACTTGGGTAAAGAGAGCGTGCAGAATCTGCTCGCACTGCGGTTTGCCAACACGTTGTTCGAACCGGTATGGAACTCGCATTACGTTGATTCAGTACAGATAACCATGGCCGAAGACCTCGGGATCGGTAGCCGCGCGGGATTTTATGACCGCGCCGGGGCCACTCGCGATGTGTTGCAAAACCATCTTCTTCAGCTGTTGGCACTGACCGCGATGGAGGAACCGGTGAGCTTCTCCGCGGAGGCGATCCGCATTGAGAAGCTGAAGGTGCTGCGAGCCATCAGCCTGCCAGAGGATCTAGCCAGCGGCACGGTGCGCGGCCAGTACGAGCGAGGTTGGTGCTTAGGCGAGCGGGTGCTGGGTTACCTCGACGAAAAGGGTGTACCGGCAGACTCGACCACCGAGACGTATGTGGCAGTTGAGCTGGGTATCCAGACACGACGTTGGGCCGGCGTGCCCTTTTACCTGCGAACAGGCAAGCGCCTTCCTCATCGGGTCACCGAGATCGCGGTGTCGTTTGCCAAAGCGCCGCATCTACCGTTCAGTCAGACCGACACCGAACAGTTGGGCCGCAACCAACTAGTGGTTCGGGTGCAGCCCGACGAGGGAATGACGCTGAAGTTCGGTTCCAAGGTGCCTGGCAGCCAGATGGAGGTGCGCGACGTCGCGATGGACTTCCACTACGGCGAAGTGTTCACCCAATCCTCACCGGAGGCATATGAACGGCTGGTACTGGACGTACTGCTCGGCGATTCAACGCTGTTTCCTACCGCCGAGGAGGTCAATGCGAGTTGGTGCGTCGTAGATCCGCTGGAACAGCACTGGCAGGAAAGCTCGCCCAAAAAATATCGGGCTGGATCATGGGGGCCACAACAAGCTGATGAGTTACTGGAACGAACGGGACGGACGTGGCGGCGTCCATGACGAATCAGATGATCTTCAGAGTCCGATATCCATGACCGTACTCACTGACACTTCCGGTAAGGAAGTATTGGCCGCACTTAGCGCGGCACGCACGAGTAGAGGCGGCGGCGCGTCTGGACTTGCGTTAACGCTGGTTGTCGTCGCCGAAACCGATGCGGTTGACAGCGCCACGAGCTCGGCTTGTGTGGCCGCACAGGCACATCCGTGCAGGCTCATTATGGTCACTCGCGAATCTCCGACTGATGCCAACTATCGATTAGACGCTGAGATCTGTGTCGACGGTCGGCTCGGCACCGGAGAAACAGTGATTCTGCGAATGCACGGTCGACTTGCCTTACACGCCGAGTCGATCACGCTGCCGCTGCTCGCGCCGGATGTTCCCGTGGTGGCTTGGTGGCAAGGGGTACCACCGGAGAAGATCGCCCGTGACCCGCTTGGGGTATTCGCCGACCGACGTGTCACCGACTGCTCGCAGCACCCCGATCCGCTGACAGCTCTGCACCAACGCGCGCAGGATTATCGTCCCGGCGACACCGATATAACGTGGACACGAACCACGTCATGGCGGTCGCTACTGGCCGATGCCTTCGACACGATCGACGCGCAACCCGCCTCGATCGAGGTTCACGCGCCGGTCGGTAACGCTAGCGCCGCATTGCTAGCGGGATGGCTGCAAAGCCGGCTGGGGGTCGTGGTGCGGTGTGGTCTGCCAGCCGATGATGAACCGGAGATCAGCGGAGTCACCGTGACGCTCCACGACGGCTCAACACTGACCCTCAAGCGCGAATCACCAAACTCGGTTGTCGTCCAGCAGACAGGTGGCGCGGCACAGCAGCTACCGCTGGACCAACCCAGCGTCTGCGACGCTCTCGCCGAGGAACTGCGCCACCTTGACCCAGACCAGCCGTACGCGGCCGCGCTGCAAACAGCTACCGGCGTAGCGGTGGCCGGCGCTGACTACAGCGCCGCGGCCCGGATACATGAGTGGCACGATCCCGAGTTATCGGCGCCGGCTTCATGAGTGCGGTGTCGTCATGAGCGGCACCCACGTCGTAGTCCATCCGAGCGGGCAGCTGTTGGCCGAAGCCGCGGCCGCACGGCTGCTGGCACGTCTAGCTGACGTACAAGCCGCACGCGGCGTAGCTAGCCTGGTATTAGCCGGGGGCGGCGTCGTAATACAAAGCTTGGCGGCGATGAAAGCTAGCCCCGCTCGGGATGCGGTGGACTGGAGCCGCGTTGACGTGTGGTGGAGTGACGAACGTTTTCTCGTCTCCGGTGATCCGCAGCGGAACGAGACCCAAGCTCGACGCGCACTGCTAGACGCAGTCGCACTCAACCCCGACCGAATACATCCGATGCCAGCTGCCGTGTCCAGCATGCCCGACGCTGAGGGCACGCTCGGCACAGCACCCCACAACAGCTCGGCCGACGACGGTGCAGCCGCCTACCGCGACGAGCTGGCTCGGCAAGCAACACCTGGTAAACAGCTGCCGCAGTTCGATGTCTTACTTCTGGGGGTCGGTCCCGAGGGACACACCGCTTCGATCTTCCCCGAATCACCGGCGGTGCACGAACAGCGGCCAGTCGTCGCGGTACACCGCTGCCCCAAGCCGCCGCCAACCCGGATCACCATGACGCTGCCGACGATTTGCAGTGCGGAAGAAGTGTGGTTGCTCGCCGTCGGAGAGCCCAAGGCTGCCGCCATCGGGATGGCGTTGAGCGGGGCGGGTGAAGCACAGATACCGGCGGCAGGGGCACGCGGCCAGCTGCGGACGCTATGGCTACTGGATCGAGCCGCGGCCGCTGAAGTTCCAGCGCAGCTGCGCACCCCGTGGTAACACTGGCCGTGGCAGCACGGCTAACGCCTTGCGGGGCGCTCACAATTCCACAGTCGGATCGTCCATGCCACACTACGATTCACTCCTGGCAAAGAAGGTGCTCTTGTCCGCCGAGAAAATGCACGCCGACGAGGTGGCCGTACTACCAGAACACCAACCCTGCGAGCGCGATGAGTGCCAGGCACGTAATTGATGAAGTCCTCGCCGAGCACCAGCACACCGCATGAAACGGATCCACCGCTTGGTAAGGGTTGGCTGGCCACGTTCGCAGGTGTTTGACTTGTTCTACTGCAAAATCAGGCTTTCTTGGTTACGAGGTGGTGCACGATAAAAATTTTTGCACAAGTTCTCTTAACTTGGCAAAAACACGCTGCCGCTGAACTCGTCGTTTCATCGACGATGATGGCAGTAGCTTGCAATCGTGCACCATGTCGTTAGGCAATCCGGGTTGATGTCCCTGACAAGGTGAATCATCGGCGTTCAATGAGATCGGAGATGAGCATGGGTAGAGTCATTGTGACGGAGTTTGTTTCCCTCGACGGGGTCATGGAGGCTCCCGGTGGCGAGCCGGGATACGCACATTCGGGATGGACGATCCCCTACCACGATCCCGAGCAAATGAAGTACAAGCTAGACGAGACCCAGGCAGCACAAGTGCTGCTGCTAGGGCGAAAGACCTATCAGGGGTTCGCCGAGGCATGGCCCGAACACGACGACGAGGCTGGATTCGCCCAGAAGATGAACACAATGCCGAAGTTCGTCGTCACCACTACCTTGACCGACCTCGAGTGGCAGAACTCGACTGTGCTCCCGGGTCCGATCCAGACTTCGATACCTCGGCTGCGGGAGGAGATCGACGGGGAAATCCTGGTCCACGGTAGCCGGACACTGGTGCACTCATTGCTCCGGAACGGACTCATCGACGAGTTGCGGCTGATGATCTTTCCCGTAATCCTCGGCTCAGGTGCCCGGATCTTCCCGGACTCACCGGATGCGATCGCCCTCGAACTGGTCGATCACCGTCGATACGCCTCAGGCGTCGCGGTGCTCACCTATCACCCGCGATGACCTGTCGCTCGCCCCGCGGAGTGCTAGCGTGGTTGAAATCTTAACTGTAGATACCGAGCCGGAAGGCTCCGTAAGGAAAATGCTATGCCGGACGGACCAGACGACAAAGAGTGGGTCCGTAAGTTTGTTTGTGACCTTTGGGGGCCAGAGGTCACAAACAGTTTCACCAACAATCAGCTCCCGCTCCTAAGATTCTATGACAGCGTTCGTGACGGTGACATACTTCGCGGCGACCGCGTGGGAGTTTGGCATGTCATCTATAACCGTTATAACGAGGATAAGGATAGGGCTCCGAATCCAATATGGGATGCGGCTGTATGCGTGAGCGGACGACGCAGCTGCGCCGTAGTATTTCCAGACCTTGTAGGTTCCACCCTTACTGTGGATGATGTCGGCTGCCAGGTTTACGTCCTAGGAAGGGTCCATAACAGCGAGATAAAGGCGACGGGCCGTGACTCGCAGGTCCATCTATTAGGACCGGTGAGCGGCACTTCTAGGATTCGGGTCGACCGTTACACCACCCTCCATGACAAGGAACCGGGCGTGATCTTCCGAGGCGAGCGAGAGCCAACGCCTGGCCATCTGCGGGAGCTTGTGCTGCCGCCCCTACGACCGCTTTTTTCAGCTGCCGATCTGCCCCCAAAACGGCCACGTTCGCCGTTACCCTCCGCGGCGTGGCGGCTGTTATCTGGAGGAAACCATGGGCGGCGCCGCTAAGGAACGTGGCTTGTCCATTTCACGGGTTGAGCTGTGATGTCAGGTCGTTGCAGCGCTGGAGTTCCAACGCGCAGCTGCGCACTCCGTGGTAGCGCTGGCCGTGGCAGCAAACCCCGAACTAAGCCTCCTCAGGCTTTAGAAGCTGTCGGGAAATCTCGCGTACCTGCTGCACAGCGGCAGGTACTGGCATGGCGGCGTTTTCTGGTGGCGCCGATGGTGGTGTTGTGCCAGATGGCGACAGCCATGCTAGGAGTCGCTGGCCGATGCGGGCAATAGACTGGCGACCAGCGCTGTATACCTCTGTTTGTGGACGTTGCCCTTACGAGGTGGGGCACGATAAAAATTTTTGCACAAGTTCTCTTAACTTGGCAAAAACACGCTGCCGCTGAACTCGTCGTTTCATCGATGATGATGGCAGTAGCTTGCAATCGTGCACCATGTCGTTAGATCGAAAGTGCTGACCAACAGCGGCTTGTGGGATTCCAGGTTCCCGGATCAGCATGGCTCAATAGTGGAGTGACGAACGCATCGGCTGCTACGGTTGCATCATGAAGCGTTTGACAACCCCGTAATCCGACTACATCTGCAGCCGCAGCGGGATAGTTCTGTCTCCAAGAAGAAAGGGCGGGAATCTCAAACCGCCTTGGCATTCGCAAATCGGTGCCGATACCGATTCGTCGTCTCTGCTCACTATTCAGGGCAACTTGTACAGCGCGACCAATGATAGGTTCCTGTTGCGAGATCAGCAGTAGATCGGCCAGATCTCGGTATCGAGTAGACGGGCTGGCGCCGTAAGAACGCCAGTGCCACTCATACATTGCACAGATCTTGTCAGCAAGGTGGTCCGGGAGCGGATATAGCAGTATCTTGGGCCAATCATTCGGCCAAGGCAGCGGTACAGTCGGTTCAAGCTGCACGGCCATGGGTTCCGCAGTCGGCATACGACGAACAACCAGGTCCACGTTGGCTGTGTCCATCTTCCGGTTCCCGAGTAGGACATCAAACGTCATCTGAGCGCAGTCGGCTTCATCTGCGTGACGCGCCGGCCGCGTTTCGACGAACGCAAAGTAGTCGCCCAGATCTCTATGTGCTGCGCACCGAAGCGTGTTAACTGCCTCGTTCAGGTCGTCAAGTCCAGGCCTAATTAGGTCAATATCTCGGCTATAGCGCGCCTCACCCGGATAACGCACTAGCAGCGCCTGGCCCCCTTTCAACATCCAGCCTGGTTCTTGAAAAACTCGGGCCAGTAAGCGTTGAAAGTAGAAGTGTCGCGTCACATCTTGGGTATTTATTCCGAGTCGGCGAGCAACGCCTTGGGCTCGAGACTTCAACGCCGCTTCTAATGCCGATGGTGTCTCGTACATATTCACTACTGACCAATATAGTCTTTGGACCTGCTCCCCTTTGGCCGTTTTCGCGACCTAACCGCAAGGGGTCCAATGCCGGGTATTGCTGAGGCTGCCATCCGCTGGATGGAAGGAACCATAAATTGAGATCCTAGATTGCGGGTTACTTCCACAAGAGCGGGGATAACGGCTAACTTCTGGATTGTCTCCATGGTGGAAGGGATAGTCACCGAAGTGCTGATTCTGCGGATTGCCTCAGTAAACGCAGGGTCGTCGCCAAGAGAATGGAGAGCTTCAAGGCCGGGGTTGCCTACTAACGCGAGCTTGTAGCCCTCAACGAGTCCCGTGAGGGCGGCCATACTGGTACTTTCACGGACGCTATCGCACTCAAGCCGTTGACCAGCTTGCTCGACCAGGGCGCTCAATAGCTCGTCTCCCGAGGCTTCAGCAAGCGCATACTTGGGGGCGAATCTGGAAATCCGCTCCGCTAACGAATCTAGATCCACCAGGTTTCGTCGCTCTGCGTTAGCGATGACGCCGCCAACATGGCCAGCGTCGGCGCCATTCCGCATCAAGTCCATTACAGTCCGTGTCACCGTCGTAACCGGTAGGCCATCGACGATCGTGACATCCTCAGGGTCAAGCCGCTCAATATGTAGCCGGATCCCGAGCTCACGGGTCGTTCGCCGGCGCGGGACCGTCAGCTCAGTTTCCGGGGCTGGAATGTCTCCCAACTCGTGCACTAAGCAGGCAGACCGGTGCGAAACTACCCCATCATCGACACCCAACCCGGTCCGTCTCCACGCTGGTCGGCTCGGATCAAGACGCAGCCAGGCCACCCGGCTCTCCAGATGCGAAGGCGGTGACGCACCTGTCACCCGATACACACCTCTGCCGACGTTCTGCAGTAGCTGTGCCTGGCATAACCGCAGTTGGGTCACCCGGTCGACGCTACGAGCGGCAGCTTGCGCTGCTGTGACTAAACCGGCTTGATCCGCAGCTATTTCAGCTAAAGCTCGGAATGCTTCATCTCGCTTCATACAGCAAATATAACACTTATTTGCAGCAATAGTTACGGATGAATGAAACTTTTGCTGTAAGCAGTTTGGTTGGCTTTCTAGTATCAAACTACCGGTGACCAGCTTGCCATCCCCGAGGTTGTGGTAGGGGTAGCCGAACCTCTGCCGAGACGCAGAATATTAGAGTTATCAAGGACACTGTATGGGTGAATCCGGAGGACACCGGCCATGCAGCTATCAGACTTACAGGAAATAGGCCGATTCGGGTCCTCAGGCTAAACGTTAAACCTTTCCGCTGCGGCGGGCACGCAGGTTAGCCAGTGCCTCTTCCAATAGGGCTTTACCATCGGCGTCGCTGCGACGTTCCCGTACGTAAGCCAAATGGGTTTTATACGGCTCGTTGCGTGGAATCGGTGGGGGCGCCGTAGCGTCTTTTCCGGCCGGAAGCCCACAACGCGCGCAGTCCCAGGAATCTGGCTCCGAGACATCGGCCGCGAACGACGGCCGAGTGATATGGCCGTTGGCGCAATAGAAATCGATGCGACGCCGCGGAGCGGAGTCACCACGCTCGGACTCACCCATGGGGCCAGCGCCGACGCGCGTACCCCGAATAGCAGTACCACCTGCCACGATCAGGTTCTCCTTTACTCAGGTATTTCAACCGCAGAGGGCCGATTGCTGGGGATGCAAGCGCTGATTTATGCGGCTTTCATCAGCAGCCCGAGACCGATCACGCTTGCGGTCCAAATTAGCGCCACGGCAACGGTAAACCGGTCAAGGTTTTTCTCCGCGATAGAGGAGCCGGAGAGGTTGGAGCCCATACCTCCACCAAACATGCTGGACAATCCGCCGCCCTTACCGCGATGCAGCAAAACAAAGAGCACAACCAGGGCGCTGGACACGATCAGTGTCACAGTGAGCACGGCAACCATGTCCACAGAATACGTGAGGCCGCAGAAGTCGGACGTACCGCTCCCCCGACCACACTTTCCGCAGCATAAATCGACGTCCCATCCTATATCGGCCTCGAAATCAAACTTCGCCCTAACGCTCTTTCTGACAACTTGTGCCTAGCTGTCGAAAGGGCCCTGTCTAAACGTAGCGCGTTAGCCCAAAGACTCCGCTCGCGATCCCAGTCCAGGGCGCTTCATCGAGCTGTGCATTTCGAAGAAATTCGTGGGTTACGTTGCGGGGTACAGCTTCTGTGCTATTACTGAGCGGACATTATGTCGTCGGTCTTTGCCAGCTGCAGCACCCATTCGGTGAGAGTCCGGGCAACCTGCTGAGGGGTGAGGCCAAGCTCGGTGAGGATCTGCGCCCGGCTTCCGTGGGGCACAAAGCGAGTCGGCACACCTAGACACCGCACAGGCGTGGTGACCTGCGCATCGGCCAGCTGCTGGGCGACCGCGGTACCGACCCCGCCACAACGCAAACCGTCTTCGGCGGTCACTACCAGTCGATACTGCCGGGCCAGCTCAATCAGTTCAGTCGGTGGTGGAATTACCCAGCACGGATCAATCACGGTAACGCCGATACCTTGCTCGCCAGCGCGCTGCGCGGCCTGTACTCCGAGCTCGCCGAATGCACCCACCGCCACGAACAACACGTCGAGCTGGCGATCATGGTGCAGCACATCTAGCTGTCCCACTCGATCTACCGCGGGCAACTCCGGCGGAGCACTACCAGTGGGAAACCGCAGCATGGTGGGCCCGTCGGTCACCGCGACCGCCTCGGCCAGCTGTTCGCGCAGCCGCACAGCATCACGCGGTGCGGCTATCCGCAGCCCCGGTACGGTCGAGCCGATCGCAAGGTCCCACACCCCGTAATGGCTAGGCCCGTCTGGGCCAGTAATCCCCGCGCGATCCAACACAAACGTAACCGGAAGCCGATGCAGCCCGACATCAAGCAGTAGCTGATCGTAGGCACGGTTCAGGAATGTGGCGTACACCGCCACCACTGGATGCATGCCGCCCATGGCCAAACCAGCCGCGGACGTCACAGCGTGCTGCTCGGCGATACCAACGTCGAATGCGCGCTCAGGATAGGCACGCATCAACTGCTCGATGCCGGTGGGTCCCGCCATCGCGGCGGTGATGCCGACCAAGCTCTCCCGCTTACTCGCGAGGTTGACTAGCTCCTTAGCAAATACCGATGTCCAGCTCACACCCAAACTGCCGTTGGAAATGGCCTTGCCAGTCTCGGGATCAAACGCCGAGGAGCTGTGCAGGCAATCTGCCTCATCATATTCGGCGGGCTGATAGCCGTAGCCCTTGCGCGTAATGGCATGCACGATCACCGGATGGCCGTACCCAGCTGCTAGCCGAAGCGCGGTCTCCATGGCCACTACATCGTGCCCATTGACCGGGCCGACGTATTTTAGACCAAGGTCTTCAAACATCGCTGGGCCAAGTAGGGCATCTTTGAGTCCTCGCCGAATACCGCGGAGCACATCGCGCACGCTATGTCCGACCAGGGGGGTCCGCAGCAGCGTGCGGTGGATCGCGCTCAATGCCCGCTCGTAGTTGGGACTGAGCCGCAACGAGGCTAAATGATCAGCCAAACCACCGATGGTTGGAGAGTAGGAGCGGCCGTTGTCATTCACCACGATGATCACCGGACGGTCCGGACCCGCGGCGATGTTATTCAGCGCTTCCCAGCACATTCCACCGGTAAGCGCGCCATCACCGACAACCGCAACGACCGCACGGTCGCGCTCCCCTCGTAGCGCATACGCTTTGGCAAGCCCATCGGCGTAAGACAGCGCGGTGGAGGCGTGCGAGTTCTCCACAAGGTCATGGTAAGACTCGGCTCGGCTCGGGTAGCCCGAGAGCCCGCCGCGGCGGCGCAGCTCCTCGAAGCCGGCTTGGCGCCCCGTAAGCATTTTATGCACGTACGTCTGATGCCCTGTGTCAAAAATGAGTCGATCCTTGGGTGAGGCGAAGACTCGGTGTAGGGCAAGCGTCAGCTCAACCACGCCCAGATTGGGGCCCAGGTGACCGCCAGTACGGGACAGCTTCTCAATCAAGAAGTCTCGAATCTGAGCAGCAAGGTTTCCCAGCTGCTGTGCGGGTAGCAGCTTAAGTCGCTCTGGGGTATCCACCTCTGCCAGCAACGGCCAGCTCTGCCGTTCCGCCGCCGATTCGGAAACTAACGGCTCAGAGGCTAAAGGAGTTGGGAGCTCAGAATGCATAACGGTCAGGTTACTACCGAACTCCTACGAGCGTAGGTCAGTCGGCTCCCGCAAACCCCGTCGAACGTCACCAGGGCGCGATCTGCGTTCCTTATTGTCCACCCGATCGGCAAGCTGCGCAGAAGAGCTCAGCTGATAGGGCACGCTCGTCACCATAACGCCGGGCTCGAACCGGAGCCGACTTTTAAGCCGAAGGGCGCTCTGGTTATGCAGCAGATTTTCCCACCAGTGACCGACCACGTACTCGGGCACGAAAACTGTGACCACATCTCGGGGACTTTCACGACGGATATCCTTGACGTAAGAAACCACGGGGTGAGTAATTTCACGGTACGGCGAGTCGATCACTGTGAGCGGTATCGGGATCTCACGCTGCGCCCATTCACGCTGCAGTCGCGCGGTAGCGGCTTCGTCGACGCTCACCGTGACTGCGCTGAGAGTGTCGGGCCGAGTCGCACGGGCATAAGCGAGCGCGCGTAACGCTGGCTTATGCAGGGTGGAGACGAGCACGATGGTGTGGTTGCGCGACGGCAGCAAACCACGCTGCTCTGGCGGAATCAGCTCCGCGGAAACTCGATCATAGTGACGACGGATTCCCAACATGACCAGATAAACCATCGCCATCAGTACCAAGGCGATCCAGGCGCCTTGGGTGAACTTAGTAATTAGCACCACAACCAGTACGGAACCGGTCATGCTCAGGCCGACCGCGTTGATCGCCTGGCGGCGACGCATGCTGCGGCGTAGTACCTGATCCCGCTCCATAAACAACAGACGCTGCCAGTGCCGAACCATGCCGAGCTGACTGAGGGTAAAGGAGGTGAAGACACCCACAATGTAGAGGTGAATCAGGGCGCTGGGGCTGGCGTCGAACACCACTAGCAGAACCCCGGCTGATACCGCCAGAAACAAAATGCCGTTGGAGAAAGCCAGTCGGTCCCCGCGGGTATGCAGCTGCCGAGGCAGGTATCGGTCCTGCGCGAGAATGGACCCCAGCACCGGAAAGCCGTTGAACGCGGTGTTGGCGGCCAGCACCAGGATCAGCGCAGTCGTAATAACCACAAGGTAGTAGGCCAGCGGAAAACCGGAGAACACTGCTTCAGCGAGCTGCGCCATCACGGTCTTCTGCTGATAACCTTCGCCGGCGCCAACGAGCTGTCTCGTGGGATCCTCCACGTACCGCAGCCCAGTCTTGCTGGCCAGTAGCAGTATCCCCCCCATCATCGTGCTGGCGACTACCCCCAGCAGCAGCAGCGTGGTTGCGGCGTTGCGGCCCTTAGGTTTACGGAAGGCGGGCACACCGTTACTAATCGCTTCGACGCCGGTAAGCGCCGCAGAGCCCGCAGAGAACGCTCGCAACAGCAAAAACACCAGCGCAACGCCGGTGAAGGAGCCTTCGGCGGCGAGCTTGAAGCTGGCACTTTCGGTGCGCACTTGATCGCCTAGCAGGAAAATGCGCACCAGTCCGTACCCGATCATCCCCAGCACCGCGATCATGAAGCCATAGGTTGGGATAGCGAATGCGATACCGGATTCTCGCACCCCACGTAGGTTCATCGCGGCCAGTAGCACTACCACTGCTACCGCTATTACAGCTGGCCGTTCGGCAAGCCAGGGCATCAACGAGCCAAGGTTCTCCACGCCAGCAGCCACAGAGACGGCTACCGTGAGCACGTAGTCCACAAGCAGCGAACTGGCGACGACCAAGCCGTAGCGCTGCCCCAGATTGGTGGTGACAACTTCATAGTTGCCGCCACCTGATGGGTATGCCTGCACATTCTGTCGGTAAGACGTAACCACGGTGAGCAGCACCACCACGACTGCCGCGCCCACCCATGGCGAGAGGTGGTAGATGGCCAGACCGGCCACGCTCACAGTCGCCAGGATCTCCGCTGGTGCATAGGCGACGGAGGAGAGTGCGTCGGAGGCGAAGATTGGCAGCGCGAGGCGTTTGGACAGCAGGGTTTCCCGAAGCCGCTCGGTGCGAAAGGGGCGTCCTAAGAGCAGCCGCTTTATCAGCGTTGCAGATGATGGCACGTCTGACACCGTACTGGTGAAGTATCCGGCGGCGGCTGGCGACACTCAGTCCCGCGTCCAATATAGGTAGTTCGCGCCACAGGTACATGGAGCCGTGTAGCCTGCGCACGTGCATGTGGTGATTCTGGGATGTGGGCGCACTGGCGCCACGCTCGCGCACGACCTACTGCAGCGAAGTCATACCGTGGCGATAATTGACCGCGATATCGCTGCGTTTCGGCGGTTGGGCAACGGGTTCGAAGGTCGGGTTGTAACCGGCAATGGCTTCGATAAAGGTGTGCTGCTGCAGGCTGGAATCGAGCAGGCTGAGGCGTTTGCCGCGGTGGCCAACGGCGACAATTCCAATATCATCGCCGTCCGAGTAGCACGGGAGACATTCGGTGTGTCGCGAGTGATTGCCCGGATATACGACGCGCGCCGCGCCGAAGTGTACGAGCGGCTAGGTATCCCGACGATCGCTACGGTTCGGTGGGCGGCGCACCGGATGCTACGGGCGCTCTGCCCCAGCGAGGACCCGGAGATTTGGCGCGATCCGACCAGCATGGTGGCGTTGATCACCCCGGCACTCCATCCAGATTGGGTAGGCCGTCGGCTCACCGAATGGGAACTCCAGACCGGCGCGCGAGTCGCTTACATCACCCGGTTCGGCATCGCCACCTTGCCCACCTCATCGATGGTGCTGGGCGATGGCGACCAGCTCGCAGCACTGGTTACTGACGCTATCGCGGACCGGGTGGTCTCTATCACGAGTAGCTCACCAGTTGAATCCAGCATTTCAGGAGCTCAGTGATGCGCATAGCTATCGCGGGGGCCGGCAACGTGGGGCGTTCCATTGCCGGGGAACTGCTCGATCACGGCCACGAAGTCATGATTTTGGAACAGAATCTGGCGCAGATGCGGGCACAGCTGGTACCAGGCGCGCGCTGGGTGCTGGCCGATGCATGCGAAATGTCCGCGCTGGAGGATGCGCGACTGGAAACCTATGACGTGATGGTCACCGCTACGGGGGACGATAAAGCAAATCTAGTGGCGGCGTTTCTGGCCAAGACCGAATTCGCAATTACTCGAGTGGTGGCCCGAGTGAACCGCGCGGAGAACGAGTGGTTATTCACGCCTGCCTGGGGTGTTGATGTTGCGGTAAGTAAGCCACGACTGCTGGCGGCGTTAGTGGAAGAGGCGGTCAGCGTGGGCGACGTGGTGCGGCTGATGACGCTACGTCGCGGCCAGGCCAACTTGGTGGAGATCACGCTGCGGCCAGATACCAGCTTCGCCGGAACTGCGGTACGCGATGTAAGTCTGCCGCGTGACACCACGTTGGTGGCCATTGTGCGTGGTCCGCGAGTGATCACACCGAGCCCGGATGAGCCCTTGGAGCCAAGCGATGAGCTGATGTTCCTGTGCGCACCAGAGTTCGAGGACGCGCTCCATGAAGCACTGTCCTAAGGCCAAGAGTGCATCAATTACCGGGCGCTCTAAGTAAATTTTGCAGCTGATGGTGAAAACCATGCAGCTGAGAGGTGCTTCTCGCCGCTGGATGCGCGGCAAGCTCGGTATCTAGTATGCGTAACTGCGCGACCGAGCGTGGGGAGCGTACCGCGGATGGGGCAAGGGTGGGCAGCGCCGTGTGTAGCGCTGTGTCAATGTCGCCCCGCCATATGTGACTGCGAGCCAGCCACACCCGATTGTATAGCGCCTCGCGCGGAAAATGCGCATCATCAACCGCGCAGTTAGGAGCCAACAACCGAGCTGCTTCAACAAGCCGATGCTGCGGCGCCTGAGTCGCCCGCACTAGCGTCAACAAGCCATGACCCCGGTGAACTCTGCTCTGCACGGGTCCAAACCAATACAGCCAAACCGGTCGGTTCTCTAGTGCGTCCGGTTGCTCCATCAGATCTTGCGCGGTTGCCATATTGGTTTCAAAACCGTATGCGTTGCCCTCCAACGCTTCAGTGTGCGCAACCAAACCACTCACCAGCGACCGCAGCGCTAGCGGACCATCCTTGGCGGCCCGTACTGTGACATCAACTAGCGCCCGAGCCTCCCGAGCCTTCCGACGATAAATCGCCTGATGGGTCAGCGCCGCAAGTAAGTAGGCGCCGTAGCTGCGATCACCAATGCTATGCGCAGCACGCAGCCCAGAATAGTAATACCGCTGCGCAAGGCCATGCTCCTCAGCATCGTAGGCCATCCAGCCAGCAATCTGACATAAAGACATCCACAACCGAAATAGTTCCCGCAACACGGCGCCGTTCGCAGCATCACCGGAACGCATTTGCTGGCCGATGCTCAGGAAATACTGATGCACGAAACGCAGGTTCTCCAGACTGCCACCCTCAGCGTCATCTAGCCGACGCATTCGCTCCACAACCACTGAAGCGATGTTGGTCATAGAAGCAGTGATGATGCGGCCATCACGTGCCCAATTGCGAGACTGAACCAACTGCAGCGGAGTAACCGAATGCTCCAAATACGATAAGGCTGGCCCGACTAAAGCGTCGCCCCACACCGGAAAGAATGTGCGGTGGTTGAAATCAAGTACCGCCTCCCCATGCTCGTGCCAGCATTCCAGCGCCCGCACAGTGCCCGAATGGCACCACGGGCCAGCCATGCCATCAAACGCCGAAAGCCACAGCTGCGACCGCTTCGCTCGGCCTTTCCACAACTCATCCAGCGTGACGGTGCGTTCCAGCTCCTCTGAAAGCACATGCGCCACCACTGTGGGCACTGGATCACGCGGAACGCGCTCCTGATTCACCCACTCAGCCACAGTCGAGCGGGATACGTAACCAGCACCAAGCGCTTCGTTGAGACGGCGCGCCAGCCGCGACTGTGACCAGCCCAGCTCCTGTAATAAATTCAGCAAAACCAGGTTTTTGTCGACCACGAAAACCTCCAACACAGTACTCTTCCGGCCAGCGCAAAGGCCCAATTGAGAAAATGCGCGCAGCCCCGAAGGCACAGAACAGTCGCCTTTTACAGTCTGCTAGCTCATACGTTACCGCCACAGGCTGCCAACCGCCGATTCCGGCCCTAAACATCCACAAGTCGGCGATTAGCTGATTGTGGCCACTGAATTCAGTCAGTGCTGAGGCGATTCGTCAGGCAGCGAGCGCAGGTCGCAGTTGCTTTCGCAACTCACGTACCTCCGGCAAATTTCGATCGCTCCGCAGATTCGCTAAATCCTTATCCAGATCAAACAAGACCTTGCGGGAGCGTTGCGAGGCAACCGAAGGCGCTCTCCTCAGCGCCGTTGCCGCCAAGTCCAGGCCACGGTGCAAGTCTCCTCTCTTGGCATGTGCGCGAGCCAACCACGCTCCAAATAACATAGCGTCTCTGGGAGCAGCGGCTTGCTCAGCAATACTTCTTTCCAGCAAAGACTCAGCGCGACCTATCAAGGCGGCGTTACCTCGAGATGCTTGAAGCGTGTACATAACCAGTGCTTGCCCTTGCACCGCGTTGGCAAGGGCTGAGTCGAACCAGTAAAGGTACTCCGGTCCACCGCCCATCTGGCGAGACTGCTCTAGTAAACCGGCAGCTTCGTCAGTTGCAGACTCGAATTCATGTAGATCGCCGCTCGCCGCGCGTGCATGAGCAACCCGTGTCGTGACAATCGTCCGCACTAAAGGATGCGTTGCGCGTGCAGCGCGGACAGCGGCGTCAGCAAGTTCGTTGCCTTCCTGTAACTGGTTGCGTTCCACAGCGTGATAGGACATACACGCTAAGATATGAGATCCGAGATCGGCGTCTCCTATGTTCTGCGCAGCCTGTAAACCCGCTAAGAAATAGCGCTGCGCAAGACCATGGCGCCCTGCATCGAAAGCCATCCAACCGCCGATTTGTGCGACCTGCGCAAATACGCTCATCAGCTCTTTCGCGGCACCCTTCACGCTGAAAGTTCCAGATTTTAAGTACCCTGCAATCTGATGAAGGGCGACGCCAACTTGATTAAGGTTCTCTGGGCGTCCTCCTTCTAAGTCGTCCATGCGCCGAAACGCACCAATAAGCGTCCAAAAATACTCGAGCAACGCCGGAGAAACCTTGGCTGCGGAGAAACGAGAGGAGCCCAAAATCTCATCGAACATCCCTGTGGGCGGTACGTTTTTGAGGTGATCCAGGTACTGCCACGCTGGGGTAGTCAACGCAACGCCGGATACAGTCATGAAGTTGCGGCGATCTGCCTCAAACATTAGTCCTCCACTTGCCAGCCAATTATTGAGCAGTGATTTTGTGCCCTGCAGATCCCGTGACACACGCATTCCTTGATCAGCGGGCACCCAATCGGCAGAACCCACAACACCGGACCACAAGTGACCCGGCATCACGTGCCGGCCCAACGCCTGAGACAACAGATGCGTAACCACGCCGGGTAGTGGCTGCCGCGGCACTCGCGACATATGTACCCACTCCGATGCAGTCGTCCGAGATACATATCCCGCACCCACTTCGCGATTTACCTCATGAGCAAGACGCGAAACCGACCACCCAGCTTGGTCCAAAAGTCCGGACAGCTCATCATGATGTCCACCACGACAACTGACCATCACACCACCACCCAGGCATCACCGGAATACACTGTGAGACTAGCCCCGGCACTAGGTCCACACACAGGAAATGCCATAAAATTGTATATATAACAAGCAATTTTGGCAGGCTTCACCCAACGGCATGCGCGGCGATTACCGGCTCAGGCGCCAAGCTAGCCCACACCAGCCGAACCCGACAGCGCTAAGGCAGCAAATCTTGGCTTCAGCTAGCTCAGGTATGTGAGGCGGGTTCGCTTGGTAATTGGTCGGGTAGCTGAACCGCCGGTTGATCGAGCAGTTGACCGGCGATCAGCTCCGTCTCATTGCGCTGCTCGCGTGCTACTACTTTGCCGCCGTAATAGACTGTGAACGCGAACGCGGCAGCATACGGTGCCACGCCCAAAATCCGGGCGATGCCCAGCCCTACGGTCAACTCCGACAGGTAGAGCCACAGCTGCACACCCCCTCGGAGAAAAAATACTCCACACCACAGCACCGATAACCAGCTAAACGCCTTCCGTAAAGCTGGTCGGGATTGCCAATCGGCGAAACTGCCCGTCAACACTGACCAGGCATAGCCAATCAGCGGGCGTCGCACCCCAACCGATACCGCAAATGCCGCCCCATACACAAAATTCGTGATGATGCCGGGCAGAAAGAAATCTTGTGCGCGGCCAGTCTTGGCCGCGATTAGCGCGGCAAGTCCTACGCCCAACAATCCAGTGAGCGCATGCCGAGGGGAATCCCGTTGTAACAGCCGGTATCCCGCGATAAGTACGGCAGCGATAACCGCGGCCCAAATGGAGAACTTCAGCGACGTGAACACATAAGCACCGACAAATACCACGACCGGCAGGCTGCTCTCGACGGTGCCTCGCACACCACCAATCTGATCGGTGACAGCCTCGCGAAGCGAAGGCTCGGTCGCACTGGAAGGTTTCTCATCGATTGGCCGCTGTGGCGCGGAATGGGATGACTGCATAGAGTTGGTCACGATCCGCTGGCCTCCAGCGCGTAGTTCGGGTTGTACATCACTCTACGGCCCTCCCGCATCGCGACACGGCCGCGCACCCGCAGTTGTCTACCCGCCATGATTCCAAGAATCACCGCTCGCCCCAGCCACACCAGCGTGACGCTGCCGCTGCCATCAAATAGCTCAGCCTCCACAGTGGGGCTGCTCAGCGAGCCCCAACTAGGTATGTGTTGCACCGAGCGGAGTCGACCGTAAAGTTCAATCAGCTGGCCACGCAGACAACTATCTATCCGGGTGGCGCCCGATTCCGCGGCTGCCTGGCACAATTGCGCCGCCTCTAGCTCATCATCGGAGGTCGTAATGCGGCGCAGTAGACCATGCTCAACGACAGAGGGCTGTTTAGTCACGGTTCCCAGCTTTCCAACTGTCAATACGTCCTTGGAGACTGTCCTTCCGCTAGGGCATCTGCCAAGGCCGCAGGAGCGCACCGCCTACGCCACACCTATGCCGGCTTGCAAGCTGCGCCGGGCATAGGCAAGGCGACTGCCCGGGTGCGGGTGCCCCGTGCGAGAACAGCGCCGGCAGGGACCTAGAGCGTCTGCATTTACTCTAACGGGTTAGCGCGAGCTCCTCCTCATTGAGGAAAGGCAAGCCGCGGATCTCAATGGTTTCGTCGGCCACTGGACCATATCGCTCACGATACGTGGCGTCAGCGAGATACGACGAGCGTGCTGGAGTTTGCTCGCGCGGCGGCCTAGATTCACCAGCTAACCCCGTCTCACGAGCTACCTGCGAGGCAAGTCGCGCGCTGGGCTGCTCGGGTGCCACCGGCTTGGTAGCGGCCGGCTCCGGCATGCGCATGGGTAGTGGGTCGCGCACCGGACGCGGCTCAATGCCCCGTACCACAATCGTGTTTCGCAGCACGTCGAGAAGGATTTTGCTCGCCGCCGGATCGCTGGCAGCCGCTCCGGTGAACATCGCGCGGATAAACCAGCGCGGCCCGTCTATTCCGAGGAAGCGCACAAGTTGACGACCGTTTTGGCTCGGCAGGTTTGCTAACAGCTCTAGGTCGAACTCCCCTTCACATTCACGTGGGGCGTAGTTTTCAGCTTCCAGCTTGGCTCGTAGATCATGTCGGATGTCATCCCATGCTCCGTCCTCGCGGGGAGCAGCGAACGGTATGACCTGCATCGCGCTGTTGCCCTGCACTAAAACGATTGCGCTGATGTGATCGTCTTCCACCTGCGGGTGGATATTGACACCGGGCAGTACTGGGACCCGAAGCGCACCAAGATCGACGCGGGTCAGGGTATCTACGGGGAGCTCGCCTGAGTCGAATGGGCCGCTGGTTGAAACGGAAGGAGGCAGGGCCTCATCACCCGAGATCAAGCTTCGCGACGCCGAGGCTGATGTCGCATCATCTCTAATAGGTGCATCGTGTGCTTCCAGGTAGTTCCCGGTGGGCTCATCAAGGCCATCAAAGCCGCGATCAGCTCGCTCGGCCTCGATACGGGCATGTCTACCCCGTCCTCGACGAAACATCGCTTGCTCTTCCCCCCTCGGCTGGCAGTTCAGCCAACCATTCCGGCACCCCCATTGTGGCTGCTGGAGCTCTGGTTGGCAAACACACCAGTGCTACTCCCAGCGACTGCTAGGAAACGGCTCCGTGCAGTTCTTTACTGTATTACTGCTGGTTCCTGTTCAGTGAACCCCGGTAGAACCATGTCCGCCGGTACCTCGAGTTGATTCGGGTAGCTGGTCTACCGGCATAAATTCAGCGTGCGCTACCGGTTGGATCACTAGCTGCGCAATCCGGTCGCCACGCGCGATGTGCACAGCGGTCCGCGGATCAAGGTTGATGAGGTTCACCAAAATCTCGCCCCGATAACCGTGATCGATTGTACCGGGTGCGTTCACCATGGAGATACCGCAACGAGCCGCCAACCCGGAGCGAGGGTGAACAAAGGCGGCGTAGCCCATCGGAATGGCTATCGCTATGCCAGTAGGCACTAGCGCGCGTTCACCAGGATGAAGTGTGAGGTTTCTTACAGATACTAAATCAGCACCAGCGTCGTCGACATGTGCATACGTTGGCAATGGCAGTTCTGGATCTAGCTGCTGAATCAGCACTGAAATATGTTGCGTCATGCCAGCACACTAGATGATCTATTCCAAGGG
>QHCE01000006.1 GCA_003243955.1 Acidimicrobiales bacterium
TCCGGAAAACCAAATACCCCTCATTCGACGATTGTCGCGCAACTTCCATTGGGGTCGGAGACCGATGATCCTCGATTCCAATCCGCTTCCGACAGGGTCCGCAGCGATAGTGGCGGGAGGTCTCCTGCCACAGCAGACCTCGGCGTTGTCCATCCACCGGTCTTCCCCTCGCTAGCGATGTATATCTACCTCAAGTGACCGAACAGTTACACCTAAAGGACCCATCGCTGCTAGTTACCCCCGCTCCCTGACCGCCGCACAGAGGATCAACCTATGAAATGAATGTGCTCCGCGCAGCCTCACGAGGCCAACCGCGAGGCAAACTTTTCATGCCAGGCCACTCCGGCGGTAGCGATCAAATATTGGGGCACCGGCAGCTACGCTATTCCTAATGAACATCCAGCTGCCTCTAGCCAGCCCGCGGTGAAGAACGTTAAGGGCTATGTCTTCGTCGGGCTTGCTTCACTCATGTGGGCCTCAGCTGCTGCTGTCGCAAAACTGCTGCTCGACAGTTTGGGTAATCTGCAGGTCGTGCTCTTCAGCACGTTTTTCGCTTTCGTTGTGCTAGCTACCGCGTCAGTAGCCCGAGGTAAGTTACATCTTCTTCGCTCCTACACGTCAAGGGATTTCCTCAACTTCGGGCTTATGGCTTTCATTGGTGTCCTCGCCTACCGCTTCTTGTTTCTAGCGTCGCTGGAATACATGCCGGCGCAAGAAGCGTTCGTCATCAACTACACCTGGCCGGTCATGGTCGTTCTCTGCGCAGTAGTGATTCTGCGCGAGCGCTTAACGGTCGGAAAGCTGATCCCGATGGCCGCGTCGTTCCTCGGAGTCGTCATCATTGCGACCAAAGGCCACATAGTTTCGCTGGAGCTCAATGCCCACGGCATCGCCCTAGCCCTGAGTGGAGCGGTTGCTTACGGCTTGTTCTCCACGCTCGGAAAAAAGCAGGATTACGACCGGTTGGCAAGCACTACGCTGCATTACGGCTTCGCGTGCCTTTATGCCCTGGTTTTAACAGTCGCAACATCGCATATTCCATCAATCTCACTCGCTCAGCTCGCGGGATTGGCCTGGTTGGGCATCTTCCCGGGCGGCCTTGGTTTTCTCTGCTGGAGCCTTGCGCTCAAGCACGGCGACACCGCGGCGATGTCGAACCTAGTGTTCCTGACCCCGTTTCTCTCTGCAATCTACGTTTATTTTTTGCTCGGTGAATCGATTACCGTATCGTCAATCATAGGCCTGATGATGATCGTCGGTGGCATCGTTATCCAACCACGGAAGAGCACTGCCAGTAGCACATCAGTGGCGCCGACATGACAACCGCTACCCAAAACTTGCGGATCTATCTAAGATACACAATCAGACAAAAATACGGTTCTCGTGCCATCTGATGCTTTTAGTGACGTAATTTCTGCAACGAAAAGGCATCTCCAATATCTGGCGCTTTTCTATTTACCTTATCGGGGTTAATGTGAATCGGTGGCGGATAAACAGCGGAATGCGGGAAGCGGGCTCCATAATCAGGTTTTGACGGAGGTCCTTAAGGAGCTGAGGTGGCGACAGAGTCGGTTGGTGTCGGAGATTACTGCCTATATGGGGCCAGGGTATATCAGCCGTTCAACAGTAAGCGAATGGGTGCGAAAGGGGCGAGTGCCCCGTGATCCGTTGCCTACCGTGGTGGCGCACGTTTTGTCGAACGCTACAGGTAGGAAAATCACTGTAGCAGATGTGTGGGGGAACGCTAGTAAAGAATCATCCTTATGGGTCTCGGCGGATCACAGTGTAAACATGTCGCCGGATTATCAAAGCGTGCTTGCTTTGGCTGAAGATTGGAATATCCATACTGGAAAAGCCAGAAACGCTGATTGTCGTAAATTCATGGCCGTTTCTAGAGCTAAACTAACGATTCCAGCGTGGAGCTTCGTAAAGAACTTAGCCACTGAAATTCCGGTTGAGTTACCGGTAAGTACGAGCCTAAATGGTTCAATGAAAGTTACTTCCTCTATGGTAAGCGTGCTGGAGTCAACGATTAAAGAAATAGAAATCCTCGATGACCACGAGGGCGGAGATAGCAATAACTTACGCTTCCTGCATAGCGTTTTCATTGTAATAGCAGGCTACATAAAGTCGAATAACTTTACTGATGATCGTACCCGACAGCGCCTATTAACGGCGTGGGCGCAGTTGTGCCGCATCGGTGGCTTCATGGCCTTCGATGCCGGATGTCACGGTTATGCGCAACGATTGTTTCATACTGGATTGCAGGTTGCCCAAAATACTGGCGATCGACAGCTGGGAGCGCATATTCTTGTGCATTTAAGCCAGCAGGCGGTTTATCGAGGATACCCTAAAGACGCGATCCAACTCGCTGAGGCAGGAATGCAGGCCGCTAAGGGTACGAGTTTAGCTGTCCGTGCCTTAATAACCTGGGAATACGCCCGAGCTCAAGCGGCAATGGGTAATGTTTACGCTTGCCATGACGCTATAGAAAAGGCTCGGAGCTTTGTGGGAGATCCCAGCATGTTAGGCACCAGGCCCCCATATTTGTACTGGGTGAACTCAGAAATGATGGAAACAAACAACGGGCATAGCCTTCTTACCTTGGCACAAAAAAGTCCTAGCAATACTCAGCGCCTGGTCGACGAAGCCGAGAAGCTGCTGACGCCCCACATGACCAGCGGTTTTCGCCGCGAGTTTTCACGGCAAGTACTTCTTCGAGGTTCGTGGTTGGCGCGTGGATATCTGTGGTGCGGTGAACTAGAGCAAGCCGTGAAAACAGGGGCGACCCTGCTGGATCTTATTCCTTCAGTCCGCTCACATCAGGCTATAACGGTACTTCGCCGGCTAGGTAGTGAAATAGCACAATGTCGCGGTGCTCAGCGAGTCCCCTACGTTGCCGAATTTTCGGAAAATCTGCAGCGTTCTCTTGCAGCCGCTGCCGTATAAAGCTGACGTCGACCCCGTTAGCCACCTGATCAATCCGGTCGCACAGAATCAAGCCAGCGGCTCTGCGGCCACAACAGCACCATCCGCATCCGCACATAGCCAGGAGCCCGGCTGAAACGTCACGCCGAACGCCTTCACCTTGATCCCGCGCGCACCCTTGAACTGGGTAAAGCTGCGGAGCGGCACCGCTCCGATAGCTAAAACCCCAAGCGGTAAGTCCTTCAAGGCCGCAGTGTCGCGGATGTAGCCGTTGACAACAACAGCGTTCCAGCCCGAGGCGACCCCAATCCCAGCTAGGTTGTCACCGACCAAGGCGACTGGAAGCGCCCCGCCATCGACAATCAGTACCCGCCCATTCCCCGGCTCGGAGAGAACCTGGCGCACCAGACTATTGTCCTCCCGCACCTGCACAGTATCGATCAACCCTGCAAAAGCTTTCTTCCCGCCGTAGCTTTCAAGTCCCGGAGCAAGCACGTGAACCACGTCCCGGTGTTCGTCACACAAATCGGCCGTGGCGGGAAGGGTTGTAGTGGAGCCGAGGCGAGCAACGGCATCGAATGCAACGCTGTAACCGAAGTGCAGCCGACCTGTAGGGACAACCGCTCTCGTGGGCCGGTGGTCTCCAAAGAACTTCTCACATGCCGCATTCACCTCACCCCATCTGGTGATGTCAGTGATATAGGCGGTGAGGCGACAAATGTCACCGGTCGTTCCCCCCGCCGCCACAATAATGGCGGCAATGTTCGCCAACGCCTGTTCCGCCTGTTGAGCAACAGGCGGATCTTGGCTCTGCGATGGAGTGGCGGTACCGAGCGGAAGCTGCGCGGAAACAAACAGCCAACCGTCGCTGCTGATGGCTTGGGAGTAATGACCTGAAGGAGCCGGAGCTGAACCGGTAGAAATGAGACGCATTTCCTTGTTCTACCAGTTACTTAAGACATATCCATGTAGGAATCGGCAAACGGCTTAAGCTTCTGGCTACAAGGTCGGAACTCGCTCGCCGTGTAAAGCTGACGTCGACTCTTTTAGTCACCTGATCAATCCAGTCGCGCAGGATCAAACCAGCCGCTCTGCGGCCACAACAGCACCATGTCGCCGCGCATCTACCACGCCCTTCCGCACCTTTACTCCTACACTTGACTACAGTAGATTACAGTGTATGTCAGCAACAAAGCCCCGATCGGTTCGGTTCGACCCCAGTGTCACAAAACGACTCATTTCCTACGTGGCGGCCCACCCCGGACTCTCTGCCGGCTCAACGACTAATCGATTCGTGGACGAAGGTTTGCGGATGGAGGAACACCCAGGGGTATTTTTCCGGACGGGTGCTTCGGGCCGGCGACCAGTTTTGGTCGGTGGCCCGGATGTGTGGGAAGTGATCAGAAGCGTGCATTCAGCTCGGTCTGCAGAACCTGAGCTAGGCAGCGAAGAAATTATCCAGCTGGTTGCACAGACCAGTGGGATACCCGAACGGATGATCCGGATAGCGGTTGGCTATTGGGCCGCCTTCCCTGATGAAATCGAAGTACAAATCACCAGCGCGCAAGCCTCTGCCAACGAGGCTTTCATACGTCATGAGCGTGAGCATCAGCTGTTCGCCGCATGACTAGACAGCGATTGTTACTCGACGAGATGTACAGCAACGCAATCGCGGAGCAACTAATAGGCCACGGTCATGACGTGCAGGCTGTTTGCAACTTCGCACAACTAGTGGGCTGCCCTGATGAAGACATAGTGGAGTATGCCGGGGCACAGTCGTTATCTGTGCTCACTGAAAACATACGTGAATTCGAGGTCATCCGGCGACGCTGGGAGATCGAGGGCCGCACGTGTCCTGGGCTGCTATATGCAAGTGCACAGCGCTTTCCCCGTGATCGTCGCTTCATCGCCAACCTGATCAATGCCCTCGACCACTACTTCACCGCTGGTGACATACCTAACGCCGGACAAGTACAGTGGCTTACCAGGTCCCACGAACAGTAACGATGATGCGCCGTCCAAGTAAAGGCTAATCTCATCAGCCAGCCCTGAAGGCAACCAATCACCTGGTCAGCAGAGCGACGCATTCCATATGCTGCGTCATCGGGAACGCGTCGAAGGCACGCAGGCCGTCGAGTTGATATCCGTGGCCGACGAATGTGGCCACGTCTCGAGCCAGCGCAGCCGGATCGCACGCCACGTACACCACTCGCGGAGCAGCGCTGTGCGCAATAGCGTCCACAACAGTGCGGCCCGCTCCCTTGCGAGGAGGATCCAGCACCACCACATCGGGCCGTTCGGTCACACTGGCCAGCAGCCGCTCCACCCGACCGCGCCGCCAATGCACCTGCGGTAGATCGGCTAAGTTGCCTTCCCCATCGGCAACCGCGCGTTTTTGCGACTCCACGGCAAGCACGCTGCCTTGCGTGCCCACCTGGTTTGCCAACACAGAAGCAAACAGTCCCACGCCGGCATACAGATCCCAGACCGTTCCACCGAGTGGCGCCTGTGACCACGCGGCAACAGCGTTTGCCAACGCATCCGCGGCGGCGGGATGGCCCTGCCAAAATCCGTGTGCGTCCAATCGCCAGTCGCGCCCAGCGGCGTGCTGAAATGCCAAGCCGCCTTCTAGCTGCCTAGCTCGCCGCTGCCGATGCACAACCGTCAGCTCGCGCAGGTGGCCACGGCCCTCGCCGTCGCTGGTAACCTCCACCTGCGCACCTGGTCGCCATCGGCGAGACACCGCTGTCTCCACCGCTCCCGGCACCGAGATCGGGCAGCTTTGCACCGGTATCACCCGATGGCTCCGATGGGCACGGAAACCCGCGCGCCCGTCTGCGCCGGCGACCAACCGCACTCGGCTTCGCCAGTTCAGCGAGCCACCCGGCAGTGCCTCGACCTCTATCTGCCGCTCGATACCAGCCAGTCTGAACAGCTGTTCGGCTACTACACGCCCTTTAAGCTCGCGCTGAAATTCCGGCGTCGCGTGTTGCCAGTCACAACCGCCGCAACCGCCCGGCACAGCTAGCTCACATGGGGGCCGCACGCGCTCCGGTACGGCACTTAGCACCTCAATGGCATCGGCCCGGCAGAACGAGCCGTGCTTGTCTTCGTTGACCTGGGCTCGCACCAACTCCCCCGGTAGAGCGTGCCGAACAAAAACCACTCGACCCTCTGCCCGTGCGACGCAGTGGCCGCCGTGGGCGACCGCGCCAACCTCAAGCTCGAGCGTGCGACCTACCCAGCTGTCAGCCACCTGTCCGTCTAGCTGTCGATCCTGCACGCTCTCGTCTATCACATAGTCAGCCTAGACCGCGCGCTATGCGGCGAACCGAGCCGGAGAAGAGGGAGGGCTGCCAGGACAGAGCTAACCTACTGAGAAGGTAGGGACATGGAACGTCGTATCGACGTTAGCAACCTAGATCTCGATCGGGCGGCCAGCATCATCGCCGCCCGGCGATCGGGGTGGTACGCGGTTGGACTAACAGCAGACATGCTCACCTGGATGGACAACGACGCCGAATGGCCGGCGCCGCTACTGACCGACCGAAGTCAGATTCAAAGACCAATGTCGCTTGGCCTACGCATATCCGGAGATGCCGGGGAAGCAGAATTTGTGCTATACGCAGGTGGGTGGGCGGACACTGGTTACGCGCCGCCGGGCAGCGATGAGCTGACTAGCGAGTACTTTGAACTGGACAACGCCGAGGAGTTCGGTGCTGTCCTTGACCGGGTTATCGGCTGCCTGACCGGTACCCAGTAGGTAACGCGAGCGAGGCTCGGCCGGTGAGTCAAGTGGATCAGCCACTTGTAATCTCATAAATCTGGAGGGAAGCTCGAAGGCCTTACCATGCGCTGGTGTCGGTGAGCTTTAGTCACTCTGGTCGAGCTTGCTAATAAGTTGGATAAATTCATAGCGCCGGCCGGCGTGACAGGTAGCCCACTGGCGTTCGTCATCGTTGAGGTCTCTGAGAAATGCGTAACGACTGCGAAATTCGACTTCCCATGCGGCGATGTTTATGGGTTGAGTGAGATAGCCGATCTGTTCGTCGTCAATGTCCCTGACTGAGCGCGGGGCGAGGATTGCGTTGGGGTCAAAGATGCGATTTGACCATCGGCCATCGATCACTACGTCGTTGTAGACCTTGAGAATCCAGAGGTAGCGGATTAATTGTTGGTCGATAGCGCCAGTGCGGCCGTACCAGGCAAGATCGAACAAGTCGCGGGCCAAACCGACGCGGGCGTACCGAGCGAGTTTTTCGGCGATAGCTTCTTCAACGCGGACCACCGGTATGGCGGGGAGGCCACCAAAGTCGTAGCCGGCATGCACTGGTTGCGGCAAGAACGGCAATGTTTGAGCCTTAAGCCACGGCCTGCGTGGGATAGTTCGACTTTTGCAGGAAGTTCAATCTGGGTACGCGCAGTGTCGGTGTTGGGACCAAAAGGCGCAGTGACGAGCAGGTCTGCGCGTCCGGCGGTGTCGTTGCGGTGCACGAGGTTGAAGGTGAACTGCTCCACTGTGACGCCTTCGATGGCACTAAGAACGAGGCTTGCCAGCCCTGGCTCCGCGCCGCAAAAATCGAGGTCGGTTGAGAAACGGCCTCCTGCGCCGGCGCGCATCTTCCGCAAGCTGGTGCCGCCTTTGAAGACTAGGCCAAGCTCAAATAAGCCTTCACTGTGCAGGTGCACGAGCAGATGATCTTGGGCAACATCGAGCATGGCGGGAAGGAACCTGCCTTTCCGGCCTTGAAAGTGCCGCAGCAACAGGCCCCGCGTCAACGGCATTAGATTCCTTGGCGGGCGGTGTCGTAGCGGTCGACAACGGTGTCTACGACGTCCGTACTGCGGTCATAGTGCCCACCGGCGCGGCGTGGCCCAAGATAGAACGGGCCACTACCTGTCGGGCTCTGCTCAGCGATGCTGCAAGCCGCATCTACTGCGCCGCCTTTGTGTAGTAGATAGCTCGCGCGAGCCCACGACGCGGGTGCGCGGCCAGCCAGCGCCTCAATCATCTGCCGTGTCTCAACGCGAGCAGCGACGTCTCTAAGCCATTCTCCTAAGCCCGGCCAATCACCAAAACCATCCGGACGGATCGAAATTGCGGCGAGAATGCCAGTTGGTGTTTGCACCCGAAGCCGTAATAGCTCACCATAAGCCGACTCGGGCAGGGTCACGTCAACGCGCCGAAAATCACTAAGTGCCTGCAACCTTGACGTGCCCTCATCGGCCACGATCACTTCACTCTTAGGCTGCCTGGTCGCCAATCCTCGCAAAAACGCCGCGGACTCATACCCCACACCAACCCGCAAATCCGGTCGCGCTACCAAGGCGGCTCTCAGTTCAATAAACCCGTCTCCCCCTGCCAACGGACCAGCTCGATCAGCCGGGGCAAACTCCCATACCCCACGAACTCGCAACGGCAATAACCACCCGAGCTTCCGTAGCCGAGCCGCCAAATGTTGCCCCGTTATAGGCACGCCGAGCCGCTGAGCCGCCTGATCCAACCAGGAGGCAGTAACCACAGGCGGCCGTACCAGCTCCAGCTCCGTCAACACTGGGGCCAAAGACGGAGGAATAACCCGAAACGCTGTCACATGCGCGCTCCAATCTCCCTTGGTCCGACCTATAACCATCATAATTGACAGTACCACCATTTGACCATTGTCAATTACGGCAACCGATGGGCTTGACCATTCATAATTTCGAGCACGATTAACAGTGTTATCCTGCTGTTTTCTGACGGTGTATAGCTACACGGGTCACCCTCCAGGACCTTCCGCAGTCCACTGATACCCGTCTTTAGCGTAAATAGGCAGGCTCAGCGAGTCCACCAACTTGGATGCAACACGACCCGCTAGCGTCGCAACGTGCACAGTATGGATTATGGCAGCGAAATCTTGACCAATGCAGGGCCGAGCCGGGGACGAAAAACTCGCACCGTACCCGATGTGACTGCTGAACTGGACATGGTTGTAGAGGAAGTCGGCTCTGGATACTGCGGCGCCGTTGTGGAGCTGAGCAAACAGACCGTCACGCTAGAAGATCGACACAGCCGGCAGCGGGTATTTCCTCTGGTCACAGGTGGTTTTCTCCTCGAAGGCGCTGTCGTTACCCTCAAAGCCCCAACTCGCAACAGCTCCCACCTAGCTGCCCCACGCCGCACAGCGTCTGGATCGATCGCGCTAGAGCACACCCGCGCCCGGATTGCCCGGGCCAGCCGCATCTACGTGGAGGGCATCCACGATGCCACCTTGGTCGAGCGAGTCTGGGGCGAAGACCTTCGCATCGAAGGCGTGGTGGTGGAACCACTACATGGAATCGATGACCTACCCGCCGTGATCGCGGGATTTCGCCCGACGGCAGCCCGACGCCTCGGTGTGCTGGTAGATCACCTGGTCAGCGGCAGCAAAGAGCAGCGCATTGCCGCGGCAAGCTCGCATCCGCATGTCCTGATCACTGGGCACCCCTATGTTGACATCTGGGAAGCGGTGAAGCCGTCCTCGGTGGGCATCGTCGAATGGCCGAAGGTACCCAAAGGCACCGATTGGAAGCAGGGTATTTGTGATGCGCTCGGCGTGAGCGATCCGGTGACGATGTGGCGTCGGATCATGGGATCGGTCAGCTCTTACACTGACCTTCAGGCACCGCTACTAGGCGCCATGGAGCAACTGATCGACTTCGTCACCGAAAGTAATTAATCCTTGAAGCGCTGCCTGTCGACACGAGCGCCAGAAGAAAACGCCGCCGCACTCGAGCGCCGCGAAGGTGCAGGAGTGGCAGCTTGAGAACGGGGCGCGCTGGCATGGGTCGAGCTAGCACGGGTCGAGCTAGCCCGGCCGTTACGATTCCCTGTTTCGACCCTCTGGCTCGCATGCCGTGCTCCGGTGCGCGGGCCTCCACGCCGGTCACCGCCGTTTCGCGCAGGAGGCTGTGCGGGCCTGGTCGCAGGCAGCTGTGCGGTGAAGCATCGCTCACCAGGCGCTAGCTGGGCCAGTAGTGGGTGGCCTGGAGACAGCTGCGTGGTCGTCGGGGTGATTCCCGCTTTGCGCGCTAGATCCCGCACATCGGCCATCTGCTCATTAGTGGCTAGCGTGATCACTGTGCCGCTGGCACCCGCGCGCGCGGTTCGACCCGAGCGGTGCAGATACGCCTTGTGCTCCACTGGAGGATCAGCGTGAATCACCAGCGCCACGTCGTCGACGTGGATGCCGCGCGCGGCTATGTCAGTGGCTACTAGGGTTTGGGCGCTGCCATTTGAGAATGCAAGCAGGTTTCTCGTGCGCGCGTTTTGAGCCAGGTTGCCGTGCAACTCCACCGCGGCCACTCCGGCCGACACCAGCTGACGGGCTAGTCGGGTGGCACCACGCTTGGTCCGCGTGAACATGATTGTGCGTCCTGGTGCAGCAGCGAGATCCACCAGTACAGGAAGTCGGTTCTCGTGCAACACGTGCAGCACGTGATGGCTCATTACGGCTATCGGAGACTGCGCGGAATCCACGCTGTGGGTGGCTGGGTTAGACAAGTAACGCCTCACCAACACGTCGACACCGGCGTCGAGGGTTGCCGAAAACAGCATGCGCTGCCCCGAGCGCGGAGTCTGGTCGAGCAAGCGTTTGACTACCGGCAAGAACCCGAGGTCAGCCATGTGGTCGGCTTCATCCAGCACGGTGATTTCCACCGAGTCTAGATTCGCGTAACCGCTTGTAATGTGATCGGCAAGGCGACCGGGGCACGCTACCAGCACATCCACGCCCTTCTGAAGGGCACGGATCTGGGGATTGGCACCGACGCCACCAAAAACAGTCATTGTGGTGAGCGCAAGCTCCGCGGCCAGCGGTGCGATGGATGCCTCGATTTGGCTCGCTAGCTCACGGGTAGGGGCCAAGATCAACGCACGTGGACGCCCCGGACGTCGAGAGGTCTGGCTTTGGGCAAGCCGAGCAAGCATGGGAAGCACGAACGCGTAGGTTTTTCCCGAGCCGGTCCGGCCTCTGCCGAGCACATCCCGGCCGGCCAGCGAGTGCGGCAGCGTTGCCTCTTGGATCGGGAACGGGCTGGTAATGCCGAGCCGACTCAGCCCACGAACAAGTGGTGCCGGAACGCCAAGGTCGGCAAAGCTAGCGCCAATGCTCGGTTCAGCGGGTGAGGAGATATGGGCAGGTGAGAGTTGAGGGCGGCGGGCCGCCATAAAGGCTCCGAACGTGGAAGGGTCGTCCTGCCCGGCGCGGATTCAATTCGCCGCGGCGCGTGGTGGTCGACATATGATGTGCATCGGCCCGAGGCAGAACTGAACGGGCTACGACACTAAGCATACCCGGTCGGTGTAACTAACCGCGGATCGCCTCCGTGACCCCATCGAGACGGGCTCAATAACCAGTGCTGGGCGGGATCAGTGCCCACCTCTCGGCGGTCTATCGACCATGGCCACGGCGTTTGTCGGGTTTAGCTGGCTGCCGTACGCCCCCTGAAGGCCCACCTTGTCCGACGGTGAGCAGGCGGGTTTGCAGATGGGTCTCCCATGACGGCGGCACAGTCTCGGTTTCAGCCGGGTACGCCGCGCTAGCCACCGGGCCAGTGCTTCCTTCAGCGAACACACGCTCCGGTCGACCCACGTGGGCATGCACATAGAACAATGATGTCGGCAGAGTGCTTTCCAGATCCGTACCGTTCCAGCTTTCCGCAATCGTCACGCCGGGGTGATTGCGAAGCACTTCAAGCAACACAGCGGAGACTTGCCCCACCCGCTCGGTGTGTCCTGGCGCAGCGGGGTCGGGCATGCCGACGAACACCCTAGCCTCGCCGCTGTCGACCTCGCCGCGCCACAACCGCAATCCCACGCCACGAACCGGGTCGAAGTCGATGACAAGGAGGCGATTTAGCTCGTCATCGTCAACGCCCTGGGGGTGGAGAAAATTCTCGATGCGCTCGAGATCCCTCCGTAACTGATCGACGCTTCGAGGGTCTATAGCCACATCCTCATGGGCGAGCTCCGGGTAGCGCCGAACCATTTCGTTTGTGCGGTCCAAGTGCAGCGGATCCAACGACTCCCCGGCGGCGAGGAGGGCTCGTACGGTTGCGCGGTGGCGGGCGGTCAGTCCCTGGATCGTTGTATGTGCATCAGGAGGCTCCTGGAGGAGTTGCAATGGCCCAAACCGGTCGCGCACTATGCGCGGGGCGTTCAGATACAGCCCGACCAGCTCGGTATACTCCCGGAGTGTGGTCGGTGGGCGTGAGGGATGTAGACGTTCTCGGAACGCCTGTTCAACATCTGCGATGTTGTGGATATTCGGGTCATACAGCATGATCCGAACCGCTGCGTCCGAACCTTCGCGGAGCCCCGCGTCGATATCGCGATCGCCGGTTAAGTTCCACGCACGATGCCGCCCACTAGGAAAGAGCCTGGTGGCAGGTGAATCGGGGATAAGACGCGCCGTGAAGGGCAGGCTGAGCACACTATCCACGTTCCGAGGCCCACCACGCAAGTCATATACCGGCATCCGAAGGCCCCTCTCGGTAACCCACGCGGCGCGATCCGCTACAAACTCGTCGCTGACGCGGTCGCCGGCTAGCAACATCGGCTCGAACAGAGTGCCCATGGCGGCATGACGGATGCCTAAGAGCGTGTTTTGAAACTGG
>QHCE01000015.1 GCA_003243955.1 Acidimicrobiales bacterium
TCGTCATGGAGTACGTCGAAGGCCGCACGCTCAAAGACGTCCTGCTCGAAGAAGGCCCGCTGATGCCGCAGCGAGCGCTAGAACTTGTGGCCGACGTCTGCGCGGCTCTGGAATTTAGCCACAAGCACAACATTATCCACCGCGACATTAAACCTGCCAACGTCATGCTCACCCGTGCCGGTTCAGTAAAAGTGATGGACTTCGGCATCGCTCGGGCTATCAGTAGTGCCACAGCAACGATGACGCAGACTTCAGCGGTGATCGGCACCGCGCAGTANNGCGGTGAAGGTGATGGACTTCGGGATCGCCCGCGCCATCGCCGACGGCACCTCGACGATGACCCAGACCGCCGCGGTGATCGGCACCGCGCAGTATCTCTCTCCAGAGCAGGCGCGCGGCGAATCAGTCGATGCGCGCTCGGATGTGTACTCCACTGGGTGTCTGCTCTACGAGCTTTTGGTAGGTGAACCGCCATTTACTGGAGACAACCCTGTAGCAGTGGCCTACCAACACGTTCGGGAAGATCCGATCCCACCCAGCGAACGTACCAGCGGTATTACAGCGGTAATGGACGCCGTTGTGCTCAAGGCCATGGCGAAGAACCCGGCTAATCGCTACCAGAGCGCGGCCGAGATGCGCACCGATCTACTCCGGGCGGCGGCCGGACGGGCGGTGGGGGCGCCCGCGGTGCTGCCGGCAGCCGAACGCACGGCAGTGCTGCCGCGGCGGAGTGGACCTGTTGCCGCGGCACCCATCGAGGACGAGCACCGATCGAAGAAGGCCGTCACCTGGGCGCTCGTGGCGCTGGGTTTGATCGCCATCTTTGTGGTCGCCGCGTTCCTCACCAGGGAGGTGCTCCATACCGACCAACAGAAAGTCAGTGTGCCAAACGTAAAAAACAAGTCCCTGCCAGATGCGATCAGGATTCTGGAGAGCAAAAAGTTTAAATACGTGAATAAGCCAGTCGTGAGTTCACTGCAAGACAAAGGAATAGTAACCAACCAAACTCCTGACTCTGGCCAAGAAGCTAGTCTCGGGAGCAAAGTCCAAATTGAAGTGGGCCAAGGGCCCGACTTGGTGCCAGTGCCGAATTTGGTCGGGCAGCTTCGAGTAGCCGCGCAAGAACTGCTCAAACAAGCAAATCTCGTGGCGAGCTTCACCGAAGTCGATAGCTCGGAACAACAGGGCAAAGTGATCAGTTACGACCCTAAGGACACTTCGGTGCCCAAAGGCAGCACGGTTGAGGTGAAGATCTCCCGGGGCAACCAAAAGAAGATGCCAGATTTAGTGGGCCGCACAGTGGAAAGCGCCAAAAGCCAGCTGCAGCAGCAAGGCTTTACCGCCGAGCCCACCATCGCTGAGGTCGAAAGCGATAAAACTCCGGGCACCGTGGTGGAGCAAACACCGAAAGCCAACAGCGACCAACAGCCTGGAACGGCAATCACATTCAAGATACCCAAGAAAACTGAACCGACCTACCCCACAGACCTACCTCCTGGGCGTAATCCATCGCAGCAGCCGCCTATCGGAATCCCGAATGAATCCCGCAACAACTAGTGTCACGTAATCGATTGCATTGCTCTGTGTGAAGTGCTCTGGTGTTGGGGTTCTTCAGTGACAACTAGGCACTAGTTGTCACTGAAGGTGTACGGCGATATCGATTACACAACACTAGAGCGGAGTTAGTTCGGCTACGCGGCGTATGCGGACAGGCGGCGTTCTTCGGTGGCTGCCACGAGCTCCGCGACCCGTCCTTGTGCTTGCGAATCCCCGCATTGGGTGAGCCAACTCGCCAGCAAAGCATGCCCGGCCTGGGTGAGCACCGATTCGGGATGAAACTGCACTCCCTCCAACGGGAGCTCGCGGTGACGAATCGCCATGATCACGCCGGACTCGGCGCGGGCGGTGATTTCGAGCTGCACCGGCAGGGTCTCCTCGACAATAGCCAGCGAATGGTACCGAGTCGCGGTAAGCGGATTAGGTAACCCGGAGAGCACTCCGACTCCGTTGTGCCGCACTAAACTGGTCTTGCCGTGTAGCAGCTCTGGCGCGCGGCGCACGACTGCGCCAGCGGCAACGCCGAGGGCTTGGTGGCCCAAACAGACACCCAGCATAGGCAGCTCCCAGCGCTCGTCGAGTGCCCGAGTAAAAGCCTCGACGCAGATGCCAGCACGCTCGGGGGTTCCAGGGCCTGGTGAAACAAGAACTCCATCGATGGGAACACCTTCCACCTCGCGCTGGGCGAGCTCAGCCACGCTGATCTCGTCATTGCGGCGCACTAAGCACTGCGCCCCTAGCTGCCCCAGGTACTGCACAAGGTTGTATACGAATGAGTCATAGTTATCGATTACAACAATGCGAATCGGCGAGGCGGCCATGTGATGAGTTTAACGTTCTAACCAACGGTGACGTCGCCGAAGGGCAGTAACTGCTCTGCCCACGGGAAAATAACAAACCACAACAACGCCACCAAACCGGCTACAAGCAGCAGAAAACAGCAGAGCTTGAGCGCGGTATTTCCCGGTAGCTTCTCCCACAACCAGCCGTACAATGCTCAACTTCCCAGCTCTGTCGGACGCCCCTGAGACTTATCCTGAACGCGAACCTGCTCAGCGTGAATAATCAGCCGCTGGTAATTATCCCACTTGGGATTGCACGTAGTGAGCGTGAGAATTTTGCGAGTAGCCCGCGTGCCGGGGTGATCTGGGTTGGCACTGACTACTGACACTTTGGTTGGAAGCACAATTTGTGATTGGTAGATCTTGTACACAAACCATGCGGTTCGCGTTTCCAGCACTAACAAGTCACCCTTAGTGAGCTTGTCTACGTCCCAGAAAATCGCCGGGGTGCGATGGCCAGCTATAGCGAAATTTCCCAGCTGGTCGGGCATCTGACTGCTTGGGTAATGACCAGGCGCTCGCTTAATGTCTTCCAGCGATACACCTTGTACTACCACCCAGTTTTTACTCAACGCAGGAATGTGCAGACGAGCGATTCCCTCCCCTGGAATTGGCTCGTCATGTACCGCGGCAGCCGCGTTACCGCCCCCATGATCCCATTTAGCATCCAGGGCCTGGGTGAGCCGGCCTTGCTCGGCATTGATCTCCCAGGTTTTACCGTAAACCTCATAGCCGGCAAACAACAGTACAACCAGGCCAAGCGTGATCAAAAGTTCGCCGCTAGTGCGTACGACACGTCGCAACAGCGGTTCTTTTTGTAACCGGGAGCGGTTTACTACTCGCGGATTTTTTGTAGCAGGTTGATCGTCCCGATGCCGAGGAGGCTCTTGTTCTTCACCGCTATAGCGCGATTGGCTTAACCCAGTGGCGACCGCGGAACTTAGCTGGTTCGAGGCAACGGGGATACGCGCCCGACCAATCGATGTATTCTTACCAGCCTCCGGGGGAGCTGAAAAGAGCTCGCCGCCGAATTGATCGTTGCTTGAAACCCGCGGGCGTGAGGACCCTACAGTTGCGGTTCCCCGCGCCGTACCAGAAAAGCTAGACCGAGGCGTTGGTTTAGAGACAGGCTGCGATGGTGCATCGCTGTATCCACCATTTTCTCCATTGCTGTCTCCACTGGCTTGGTCCGCGCCACGAGCTGGTGCCGGCCGTGGGCACGGTGAGGTCACGGGCTTCGGGAGAACCGCGTTGTTCGGTTGCGGTAAGGGAAAATTCCGAGGTGGGGTACTAGGTGGTGGGGATGGAAACTGGCTTGGCGCGGAAGAGCGCGGTTTAGTGCTCGGCTTGGGTGCAGGTTCAGCCACGCGACGGGGCGATGGTTTCGCTACAGGGGAAGGCCTAGGAGATGTGCTTGGCCTTAGTGCTGGGCGCTCTAATAGCGCAGATGAGACTCGAGCCCGTCCGCTGCTGGCTTTTGGCGCACGCCGTTCGCCTGTAGTTTTCTGCGCTCGGTTCTCGACGAGCTGGCGTAGTTCATCAAGCCAAGCGCCATCATGGGGACCTGCTGGACCAGCATGCGCGCGTTCTTTAGCGCTTCCGTCAACCATAGGAAACCTTTACCTCCTCCCGTTCACATGTAGTACCGATGAAACTATTGTATTTAGAGCGCTCGGCAATTGATGCTGTTCTACGCTGCCGGCACACAGCCTAGCTACCGGTACTCACTAGGCTACTAGAAACTACGTGATCCAAAAGCTCAATTGTCTAACAGGAGTCTGCGGTGCCCAAGTCGAGCGTTCGCAAGAAAAAGGTTTACACGCCACCAACCAACAAAAGTCCGGGCACCATATCCCGTAAAAAGCGCCCTAGCTCTCCATGGGTTCCAGGGACCGCTCTGGGCCTGGCAGCGGTAGGGATGGTGTGGTTAGTGGTGTATTACCTTTCCAGCGGGGCGTTTCCCATTCCGGCCGGACCACAGTTGAACATTGGGATTGGGTTCGGCTGTATCGTTTCCTCCCTGGTGATATTTACCCGGTGGCGCTGAGAACTATGGCACGATTTAAGAGCAAAAACACATTGATGTAAGTTATCCTCAGCGGTTATCCACAATGTGGATAACCGCTGACTGGGCCACAAATCATACTGGGTAATACGCACGGCGGTGAAAGTCAGCAGGATCAGAGCTACCGCGCAAACGCCAGCCAGCTGCACAATGCTCTGCCGTTGCCCGCGTGGCGCATAAGCCAGTATCGCACCGAGCGCACCACCAGTCACCATGCCCGCCACATGGGCAACTAGGCTGATGTTCTCTAGAAATAAACCCAGCACGAGGTTCAAGCCAAGTAGTACCACGATTGGCCGCACATCAATGTTGAGCTTGCGGAAGAAGAAAAACAGCGCGGCCATCAATCCAAAGATGCAGCCCGATGCGCCCACTGCGTAAGTATTGGGTGAACGGAACACAAACTCCGCGATTGTGCCGCCCAGCCCCGAGAGTAGATATAACGTCAAAAAGCGCCAGCGTCCCAGTAAAGACTCACAATGCCGGCCCAGGATCCATAAAGCGTACATATTTAACGCCAAGTGGATGATTCCATAGTGCAGAAACATCGCCGTAGCCAGCCGCCATAGCTCGCCCGACGCTATTCCACCCATCAGCCCACTACCGCCAGTGACTGCTGGGAGTGCCGCACCCCACTGAACTAGGTCGGTGAGACCCCCGTAGAGCACAAGCTGACCAAGCTGATCTCCAGACACCTCTCCGCGTAACAGCGCGACAGCCACAGTAAGCAGCCATACCGCTACATTGATGCCGATAAGTACCCGAGTGAGCAGACCATCGTTGCCGATGCTCACTGCTGCGCCAAAAGCTGTTACCGCCGAACGCTGCCCTCGGCGACCCTCCCGAACACACTCTGGACATTGAAAACCCACTGCGGCGGCGTTCATACAATCTGGGCAGATGGGCCGTTCGCAGCGCGTACAGCTCACCCAAGTCTCTCGGTTAGCGTGGCGGAAACACACTGGTATCGGCTGCTCACCGGCCGGTCTATCCGACGTAGCTCCACATTCAGTCACGTCGCGCTCCTTCTCGCCAGACCACTTGGAAGTTCACCTGGAAGCACCCGCCAGGGCCAGAAACCTGCGGCAGCTACACCACTACGCGTTCCACAGCCACCGATTCGATAGTGACGTCGTTGACTGGTCGATCCTGCGCGCCGGTCGGCAGCGCACCGATTTTGTTGACAACACTGCGGCTAGGCTCGTCGGCCACTTCACCAAAGATAGTGTGCTTATTGGTGAGCCAGTTCGTAGCTGAAACCGTTAGAAAAAACTGTGAGCCGTTGGTGTTTGGTCCCGAATTGGCCATAGCAAGCAGGTATGGCTTATTAAATGCGAGATCGGGATGGAATTCGTCGGCGAATGTGTAGCCTGGTCCGCCCGTTCCCGTACCTTTGGGGTCTCCGCCTTGGATCATGAATCCGCTAATAATCCGGTGGAAGATCGTGCCGTCATAAAAACTTTTGTCTCGGGCGAGCCGGAGAAAGTTGTCCACAGTCTTTGGGGCGTGGTCGGTAAATAGCTGTATCCGAATCGCACCATGATTGGTGTTTAGCGTGACAAAATCGGCCTCAGTCAAGGCAGGTCCCTTCATATCCTTATCGAGAGCAGTAAGTATTTATTGCTCTCTAACGAGTACAGTGTCCATTCAAAAACGAGTACAGTGTCCATTCAAACCATGTCGTGCGAGTTTCCCTATCATCCCACGGCGACAGGGGCGGCCAGACACGGCAAGAGGTAGTAAGTCGAGCTACTTTCGATCTAGTTAGTAAACAGCAGTAGGATTACACACGCGCGACAAGCGTCTCCAAGCGCAACTAGGGGGTCATCTATGTTCGGCCGGAAAAAAAGTCGTAAGAACGAAATCAACGAGGCACTGTCAGCCAGCGTGGGTCAGCTGCGTAACGCCGCTAATGCCACGGTGGACGCCGCAAGTGAAGCGTTCGATTCAGCTAAGGACACGCTAGGCGAAAAAATGCAGCACACCAAAGAGACTGTGGGTAACAAGGTGTCACACAAGCGCGCTATCGCACGCGAGCAGGCACGCCATGCGTGGGACACGACCTGCGGATCGGCGCGCAAAGCTAGAAAAAAGGCTGAGAAAGAAGCGGACAGGGCCGCAGCTAAAGGGGGCAGAAAGCGGCGAAGCTGGCCGAAAGTGGTGAGTTTACTCGCCATTGGCACGGCGTTAGGCGCTGTCGCCAGTGCTGTGGGGCGCCGTGCTCGTCAGACAGACTGGAAAGAGTTCGACGTTCGTGAACAAGCAGCCTGTGCCAAAACCAAACTTGGCGAGGCTGCCAGTTCAGCACGGGACAAAGCAAGCATAGCGAGCCAGAAGGCTGCCGAGATCGCCAAAGACACCTCGGCAACGTTCAAGGACAAGGCGTCACAATTTGCTAGCGTGGTGAAGGAGAAAGCCATCTCCGGTAAAGGTCTCTTAGTAGACGGCGGCGAGGAAATCGGTGTCGCTACTGGGAAAGCCGTTGACACCGCCAAGGACGCCGCGGAAGAGGCCGTTCAGACAGCAGGCCAAGCTGTAAAAAGAGGCGGAAAGAACGCTAGCGAGGCGGTAGATAAGGTTACTGCTGCCAATTCGAGTAATAACGGATTGGGTAGTTAGCTACTGAAACGCCGAAACTACTCAGGCTTCCCGCGAACGCGAGCCTACGTTCGCGGGAAGCCTGAGTTTATTTGGGGTAATTATGACTCACGGCCAAGCCCGAGCTCGTGCGCAATCACCATGCGCTGCACCTCATTAGTGCCTTCCCCGATCTCCAAAATCTTGGCATCCCGCCACATCCGTGCTACGGGAGTTTCGTTCATGAAACCGTAACCGCCATGCAATTGTGTGGCATCACGCGCGTTGCGCACAGCCACGTCGGCGGCATGCAGCTTTGCCATCGCGGCACGCTGCCGGACATCGTGCCCCATGTCCCGGCGCATTGCCGCGTCGTAGTAAGCCAGGCGTGCGGTGTGTACCCGAGTAGCCATATCGGCGAGAGTAAATGAAATCGCCTGATACTGCGCGATGGCGTGGCCAAACGCCTCGCGCTGCTTGGTGTAGCGCAACGACTCATCAAGGCACCCTTGAGCAAGGCCGGTAGCTAGGGCGGCAATAGCAATCCGTCCAGAGTCTAAAATCTGCAAGAACTGCCGATAACCAGCACCTTGCTCCCCCAGGAGGTTGGCCGCGGGAACATGCACATCAGTGAGCGACACTTCACGGGTGTCCGAACAGCACCAGCCCACTTTTGAGTACGGTGGCCCAACCTGAAGTCCGGGGGTTCCAGCCGGAACGATAATCGCCGATATCTCGGAGGCCGTGTCGGTGCGCTCGCTAGTTACCGCCGTCACCGTGATCAAACCAGTGATATCAGTTCCGGCATTGGTGATGAACGCCTTAGTACCGTTGATCACCCACTCCCCAGAATCCGCGTTTCCGCGGAGCTCTGCTCGAGTGCGCGTAGAGCTGGCGTCGGTGCCACCGCCCGGCTCGGTGAGACCGAAGGCACCCAACATGTGACCTGAGCACAGTCTAGGTAGCCATTCTGTTTTCTGCGCTTCAGTACCGAAACGATAAATCGGCATCGCGCCCAGTCCTACAGCGGCCTGTAGTGTCACGGCTAGGGAAGAATCGACTCTGGCCAGCTCTTCGATCGCCAGACACAGCGCCAAACCGTCGCCGCCCATGCCGCCATATACCTCAGGAAACGGTAGGCCGAACAAACCAAGCTCGGCCGCTTCGGCGACCAGCGAATACGGAAATTTTCCGGCGGCGTAATACTCACCGATGACTGGAGCAACTCGCTCATGGGCAAAGTCGGCGACAGTTTCCCGTAACGCGGTGTGCTGTTCGGATAGCTCAAAGCCTGCCCCCGCGAACTCCGGCATGATGCCCCTGCTCTCTTTTTCCGCCTCCCCTACGACAACTTGGCACAAATTGTCGTAGGTATCCAGGCTCTTTATCTGACAACTTGACACACAAGTTGCCGTAGGTTACACGGGGGTAATGCCATGTTTGCGGCGCGGCGCAGATTGTTCTCGCCACAGACCGCCATCGCGGGCCGCGTCCAAACGACGAATGATCTGCTCCCGTAGCTCGGTGGGAAGCACCACCGCATCCACAACCAGCTCGCTAGCCAGCCGAATCAGACCGATGTCGGCTTCATACTCGGCACGCCGCGCGGCCACAAATGCGCCGCGCTCCGCCGGATCCAGCTCGGCTATCTTGTTGGCATACACCGCGCTCACCGCGGCATCAGACCCCATGACGGCAATCTTCGCCGTGGGCAGCGCGAGCGTTGCCTCCGGATCAAATCCTGGACCTGCCATGGCATACAGCCCCGCGCCGTAGGCCTTGCGCACCACCACACACAATTTAGGCACCGTTGCCTGTGCTACGGCGGTGATGAGTTTAGCGCCATGGCGAATGATGCCCGCCTTCTCCACCGCAGTACCTACCATGAATCCCGGAACGTCGGCTAAAAACAGCAGCGGTAAGCCAAAAGCGTCGCACAGCTGGATAAAACGGGCAGCTTTGTCCGCGGAGTCAATGAATAGCACTCCGCCTTTATGTATCGAGTTGTTGGCCACCACGCCCACCGGCTCGCCACCCATGCGGGCGAAGCCAACGCTGACCTCTTTTGCCCACAGCGGCTGTATCTCCCACCAGCTCCCCTCATCTACTATCCCGGTGATCAACTGCCAAACATCAAAGGCTTGCCGTTCGTTGTCGGGTACCAGAGTTGCCAATGCTTGCGCCTGCTTAGCCTGCGGACCCACTCCGGGTGCTGTAGGCGCAGTCTGGAGACAGTTGCTCGGCAGATAAGACAGATAGCGGCGAACCTCGCACAGCGCCTCGGGCTCAGTGGTTACCAACTGATGACCGCAGCCTGACTGCCCGCAGTGCAGCGCGGCCCCACCCATGTTTTCCACTGTGGTGATCTCGCCGGTGACCGCTTCCACCATGCGGGGACTGCCTAAATACATGGAGGCGTTGCCGGCAACCATGATGACGATGTCGCAAAACGCGGGTATATAGGCGCCGCCGGCTGCTGAGGGGCCAAAAAGTGCGCAGACCTGCGGAATGGCGCCCGAGGCACGTATTTGTTCGGCGAAAATGCGACCAGCGCCACGGCGACCTGGAAACAGCTGCACCTGATCGGTGATTCTGGCTCCGGCGGAATCCACTAGGTACACCATGGGCACACCGGTAGTGCGCGCCCGCTCGATGATACGGATAATTTTCTCCACTGTCCGGGCACCCCACGATCCCGCTTTTACGGTGGAATCGTTGGCCATCACACAGACCCGACGACCGTCGATACAGGCCGTACCAGTGATGACTCCGTCAGCTGGCAACCCTTCAGCCAGCACATTCGCTAGCGCACCATCTTCGGTGAATGAGTCCACGTCGATTAGCTGAATGATGCGGTCACGAGCGAAAAGCTTGCCGCGCTCTGCCGCGGCTTGGTGATACTTGCGCGCCCCGCCAGCCTCAACGCGCTCCCGTAGCCGAGTCACCTCGCGCTGCTGATCAGTGGGCTCACTCATGACTGTGTCCACTACCCTTCTGATGCCAGTGTGCTCCGCGGTCCTGCTCGAAGAATCGCGCTCGGAAGTTGTCTGCCCACCAGTCGCTGCGCAAGTACTGCGACCTCCAACAGTTTTTGTAGATCGATGCCAGTGGCGATACCCATGTCGTCGAGCATGTGCACCAGTTCTTCGGTGGCGAGGTTACCCGAAGCCCCTGGCGCGTAAGGACAGCCACCAAGGCCGCCAACGCTGGCGTCAAACTCGGTCACTCCCAGCTGTAGTGCGGCCAGCACATTGGCCAGAGCTGTGCCACGAGTGTTATGAAAGTGCAGCAGAATCGGCAGGTCTGGGTGATGGTTGCGCACCGCGTCAACGAGCTCGACTACACCACGTGGAGTGGCCATGCCGGTAGTGTCACCAAACGCCACCCGGTCAGCACCTTGCGCCACAACTTGGTTGACGAGGCGTACCACCCGCTCGGGCGGCACGTCGCCAACGTAGGGGCAACCAAAGGCGGTGGCAATAATGATCTCGGCGATAGCGCCATGGGAGTGCAGCAGGGAGATTACATCCCCAGCCTGCCGCAACGATTGTTGCGTGGAGCGACCTACATTGCGGCGATTGTGGGTGTCGGAGGCAGAGAGCACGAGCTCAATTTCGGTGAAACCCGCCACTATCGCCCGCTGCGCCCCACGCAGGTTTGGCACCAACGCGCTGTAGCGCACGCCGCTAGTTCGGGTGACACCGAACCAGACCTCCTCAGCGTCAGCCATCTGTGGCACCGCTTTAGGGTGCACGAATGAAACAGCTTCAATTCGAGAAACGCCAGTAGCTGAAAGCGCGTTGATTAAGCTGATCTTATCGCTAGTGGAGATGGCGGCTTCGTTTTGTAGACCATCCCGCGGTCCTACCTCGCGCAGCGATACCGCATTAGGTAGACTGGGCAAATTAGACAGCAGCGCACTCACGCTCTCATTCTGCCCACAATCGCGGTGTCATAGTTCCCCGAAACGAACTCTGAGTTGTCTAAAAGTTCTGAAAAGAACGCTAGGTTCGATTTTGGCCCGGTCACAGTGAAGTTTCGTACCGCGTCTCGAGCGCGCACGAGTGCTGCGTCCCGATCGGGGGCATGCACGATCAGCTTGGCCATCAGCGAGTCGTAGTGCGGGGTCACTGTGGTACCGACCACATATCCGGCGTCGACACGAATACCCTCGCCGCTTGGCTCCAGCCACTGTGTGATGGCACCCGGTCCGGGAAGGAAGCGCTTGGGGTCCTCGGCGTTGATCCGCAGCTCGATGGCGTGTCCGGTGGGCTTAAGCGCGTCTGGGTCAAAACCGGGGGCCTCCCCTGCGGCGATGCGCAGCTGCTCAGCAACTAGGTCAATGCCGTAGCGAGCCTCGGTGATGGGGTGTTCCACCTGCAACCGAGTGTTCATCTCCAGGAAGGCGAACTCTCCGGTTTCGGGGTCGAGTAAACATTCCACGGTTCCCGCGTTGCGGTAGCCCACCGCCTCACCTGCCTGAATAGCTGCCTGCTCCATCCGGTGGCGAAGCTCCGGCGTTACCGCGGGCGATGGAGTTTCTTCAACCAGCTTTTGATTGCGGCGCTGCACTGAACAGTCGCGCTCCCCCAAAGCGACGACGCGACCATCGGCAAGGCCAAGGATCTGGATCTCTACGTGTCGCACCCGCGGAAAGTAGCGCTCCAACAGCACCGATGAATCACCGAACATGCGGCCAGCAAAAGTGCGAATTTTTTCAAACTGCTCGCTGAGCTCATCGGAGCTATGAGCTACCGCCATACCCATCCCGCCACCGCCGGCCGACGCTTTGATCATGAGCGGAAAGCCGATATTTTCAGCCTCGCTACGCGCCTGTTCCACAGTTGCGACCGGATCTTTGGTTCCGGCCGCCACGGGAACGCCCGCAGCAGCCACTAAGTTTCGGGCGTTGATTTTGTCACCCATGGCCTCTATCGACTCCGCTGGCGGCCCAATCCACACCATACCCGCATCACGCACGCTCCGGGCAAAGCCAGCGTTTTCGGAGAGAAAGCCGTAACCGGGATGGATAGCGGAAGCGTTGGTTTTGATAGCGGCCGCGAGTATGGCTGATGCGTTGCGATAAGAAAGCGCCACGGCGGCCTCACCTAAGCAGACAGCCTCATCGGCTTCACTCACAAACGGAAGATCTGCATCAACGTCGGAGTACACCGCAATGGTGCGAACCCCGAGCTGCTTGGTCGTCCGAATGATTCGACGAGCAATCTCTCCCCTGTTGGCGACCAGTACCGATTCCAACATGAACTTTCCTCCTCGCAGGTAGTGTTACCTGCCCTAGCAGTGGATCTGCCACGAAATTTCTGACTTGGATCAGGCTAGCCAGTTACTTCCCAGTCACCACCCAGCTCGCAGCGTGTCATACGACACACCGGCGTCTATCTCGGCTGGCGGCCAAGCGGGCGATTTGGTCGTTCGGTAACTAGAGTCGGCCTACGCGGGGCTGTTACACGACAGGCGCCAGCTGGGCCGCAATCGTACGGGAAGGTCCCCTGGCGTGCACGCTCCCACGCGAGCTCCATCCGCCGCCGATCTGAGCCACCTCGATTAAGGCTAGCTTGAGCGAGACGGTCTCGATGGCCCTCCACTCGGCTGCCCCAACCAAGCATGTGGGCTGGCTGCGTCAGATTTGCTTCGACATGAGACAGAAAATCGATCTCGTTTGCTGTCCATAGATCAAAATTTTCCGGGGCAGGTTGAGCAGGTATTTCACCATAGGTGATTTTCAGCCCGCTTTCGTGCCGGCGCCAAAAATCTTCTTCTGGAACAATGTCAGCGCAGACCAGAATTTGCTCGTATTCGGTTTGCGGACCTTTTCCCGGAACACCGAACGTAGTAGCGTCGATCATTTACGCGATAGCTACCCGAGCACCTAGCGGCACCGCACGGTCCGCCGCCCAAACATCGACAGCAATGGCGGAAACCATCTCGTTGGATAGTTCTAGGCTAAGCTCCGGAAACGGCACACCGCGCGGAGCGTCCCTCCTCAAAGTACTGGCCGGGTGGCCCCAGTCGTGGCCTGCGGCAGCAAGCAGTGGCGTATACCAGAAGATGGCGAACTGCCTTCACGCTGGAGCTGCCATAGTTGTTCACGGACCCCTTCGTATACCGCGCGGAAGTGTTTGGGATTGTGGTACTTCGGGTTGAACGGTTTCACCGAGTTATCGGCCATGCCCAGTAACTCTGCTGCGAGAAATCGGAGTCGCTGCGGCTCAACACCAGTCGCCGGCTCCGCCGCTGGATCCCATCGGCTTGACAGTACGGCTTCGGCCAGTTTTGGCGGCAGCACATTCATGCCGGTGTTTTCCAACGTATCCGGACGCAGGAGATGCGCCCAGGTTGGTGTATTGGTGGCCGCCATCACTGTAAAAACCTCTGCAGGGCCCGAACCAGAGACTCCGCCTCTTTCTGCCGGAAGCTCGGATCCTTCATGCGGGCTGCATCCGCGGCGTTGCGCATGTTCCCCGACTCAAGAATCATCGTTGGCACTTTACTGAGGTTTAACCCCGCCATATCCGTGCGTAGGTTGAGGCCGTCGCGACCGATGTAATCAGCGGTCCGCATGCCAGTGCCTGTCAGATACGCGTCCCGCACCGCGACGGCCAACTGATGAGACCTAGCCTTGATAGGGCTGTCAAGGCCAGGTTCCAATACATGGAAGCCGCTACCGCCAGCTGGGCCGCCGTCGCCATGGATAGAAATAACAGCGGCAGCTTGAGCGTTGTTACCAACCGCGGCGCGCTGATTCACGCATGGACCCCATGGAGTATCAGCCGTCAATGTGGTCTTCGCTCTGGCACCGGCGGCTGTAAGGAGCGCCACCAGTCGCTGCGATACATCCCAGGTAAAATCAGCTTCCTGATATCCGTCATTGGTCTGAGTTCCCGTGGTATCGCAGGCCTTTTTTGTACCATTACCCGCATCCACCAGCTGCTTTATTTCATTTGAGTGAGCAACGTTGCCGCGGTTGTGTCCAGGATTAACCACGATAATCAGACCTTCCAGCGGCCTGGCTGCTTTCGGATGGCCGAGGTCAGTAGTTGCGCCGTTTGCGCTTGTCGTGGATTCTGCCGACTGTTGCTTAGCTCCGTTATGGGTGCTATAGCTACCGCAAGCTGCCAGAACAGCCAATGTAGGCACGAGTAAAAGCACGCTATGTGCAGCGTATTTACCTGCCCTCATCCCAACCCTCTTTTCGGTTGATCATCCCCACTATTGGATCCCGGGACCACGCCTGGGCCGCTGCACAATGATCAACAACGCCAACACTAGGTCATTTCGATTGTGTCGCCATGTCTCATCCAGCAAGCCATAAGTTTCCGAGGTGCCGTGCGCGCGGCTGTAACCCTGCGACTGGGTGCCGTTAAGCGGCCAATACGCCCAGTCGGCATCGGTTTCTTTGAGATAGCGAGTGATGAATCGAATGTATTCCAGGTCAGTGAGACTGCACTGGCCGCTGCCGCACACACCAAACTCGCTGACATATACCGGTGAGGTGGATGCTCTACCTGAGTGCAGGATTTTTCCCCATTTTTCTTCAAGCTTCTGCTTGAAGACGGGGTAGCTGGTGTGCTCTTTTCCGTCGTGGAACCAGACGTAGTCATGCGCCGCGTACACAATTCGGTTTGGCAAACTCAGCCACGCTGGATTGCTATAGGCAGCTTCTAGCGTGCCCTGGTATTCCAGACCACCGACTATAACCAGAAGGTTTGGGTTTGTAGCGAGTACTGCATCTCCACTAAGCTGCGCGGCTCGCTTCCAATCAGTGGAAGTGTTTCCGTCATTCCATGACGGCTTATCGTGCGTGATTGCTGGATCTGGCCGGATCTCATTGCGGAGCTCGGCGCCCACCACGGCGGGCTGGTTGTGGTACCGCGCAACCATGGTTTTCCAGTCATTAACCCACGCGGACTCCGGATACTTCCGGGAATACCAGAGGCCGTCGCCATGGTCTTCGTCGCAGCACCATTGCGCGCTGCCGCGATGGTTGTCTAGCACCACCATCAAACCGTGTGTGGCTGCAGAAACCACTACTCGGTCAAAGATTTCCAGCGCGTGTAGCCCTTTTAGCTGGGGATTCGCCTCAAGGTACTGCGGCTTTACCAAAGGATTTTTCTCCAGCATTTCATTGGACCAGGGCAGCCGCACAGAGTTAAAACCGTGCCCAGCCAACCAGTGCGTGATCGAATCAAGCGAAACGGTATCCAAACCACCGACGACGTATTCCGGAGATTCCGCGCCGAACCAGTTAGCGCTGGCAAGCTTGATGTGGGTACCATGCGCGTCCACGATCCATCGGCCTTTGGTGCGCAGCGGCAGCGCTGGAAGGGCGCGTGGGACAGCATGAACTTCTGGTATGGGGCGAATTTTCGACGTTGCCGCAGCTGAGGGCGTCGCGGCGAACAAGATAGGTGCGACAATGACGCTGACTAATAGCACAACAAGGCCACGCTGTATCCAACTGTGGTTAGGCATGCAACTCCTATCGGAAAGATGCGTATCGTTGGATAGCATTTCGCCTGGCGTGGAAGTCTCAGTGAAATTAGAGCTACTGGGCGAATACATAATTTCAGACTAATGCTCCGGTGTCACAATTCCTCTTGCCACTGCTATTCCCACAGCGGCGAGGGTGAAGCCATCGGTGATCTGCCCCGCTGCCACCTCGTCAAGCAGCTGCCGCCAGCTAAGCCACCGCACCGCCGATACTTCACGCAAGTCCAGCGGCGCGGTCGGCGTATCGGAGTAGTGAGCAAGGAACACACTCACGCTCGTCGCCAAGATCCCCGAGTTAGGAGTCATTGTGGTTAGCAAGTCGAGCTGCTCAGGGTGGGCTCCGAGTTCCTCGACAAGTTCGGCGCGGGCAGATCGCGCCGGGTCGCAGTCATGACCGAAACCGCGCGGAATCCCCCACTCCCAGCATTGCAGTGTGTAACGGTACGTACGCACCAAGGCGACCTGCTCCCCACATACGGCAAGCATGGCTACGCCTGGACGGCCTTCCGCCTCAACCACTCGCACATAGTGGCCGGACTGACCGTCGGGAAATCGCACGTCATCGTTAAAGACAGTGACGAACGTGTTCTGATACACCTTCTGCTCGGCGGTTCGAACTATCCCAGCTTCACGGCGCTCAATGGAGCCGGTGCTATCGCTACTCATCGTTGAATCATCCCTCGTATCGACGCCGTTCCGCTGGTCACAGTGGCCTCCCATTGCGCTGCCGCTTTGCCGCGAGTTTTTTCGCCCCATTTAGCTTGCCACCGACCTACTACCGGGTGGGCGGCAAATAAAGAGAGTATTCCAGCCACACCCGCCCCGATAGCCGCACCAAAACCTCCTCCGATGGAGTCACCTAATCCACCTGCGGCGATGCCCACCATGATGCTGACAATCGCATGTGGAAGCGCGACCTTGAGCGCTAAACCGGCACGTTTATCCACCTCAGTCCGGCCAACGAAACTTTGGTGCTCGCTCAAGATGTAGCCCAGCCGACGCTGCGGATTGGCCATGTGATCGAAATCCGGTAATAGCTCCGCCAGCTTGTCCCAGGTTAACCAGGCATAGCGGCGAGGGTCCTGGGCGAGCGCGCTGAGCTGACCAGCACGCGAAGTGTTTTCCTGAGTGGCGGCAAGCGCTTGTGCAACCTCGTCTGTAGGGCAGAGCGTGAATGCCCCAGTCGCGCCCAGTGAGTCGGCCACCACACTGTTGTAAGCACCGTCGATGATCCCTCGAACGTTCATCATCGCCAAACTGTCGGAGTCGATATTCTCGTCAAGCAGTGCGTACCAGGCCGACCTTCGGTTCATCTGCTCACTAGGCGCCGCGTGCGCAATTTCCAACAAGAACTTCGCAAATCTGGCCGTCGGTTGGTCATGGACGGTAAGCGCCGTCAATCCGGCATAGACTCGAGATGCCAGTCCAGATCCTGGCGCCGGCGGAGTTCGCTCGATGGCAGAGCTTTGCCGCAGGCTGACATCGAGTTCGATAAGCCCCTCTAGCCGCGCCGCAAGCCGTTTATCGTCCAACTCTGTGACGCTATCGGGTTTGTGGTCCAGCATCTCAAGCACCTGGGCCCGCAATCGTTGATCAACTAACTCTGGCCACGCCGACAGCACGAATCCTGGCTGGGCCAGCGCAGAACAGAATGCGTTGAGTAGCGTGAACCGCTCAGAGTGCTGGGTTCGCTGCCGAAGCGCCGGCGTATCGAGAATTCTGACTTGGAGCCGGTTATTGCGGACAAGACGCAGTAGAGCACGGCAGGCAGGCGAGGGCTGAGCGAGCTGGGCCAGGAGCAGCGCGTTATCGAAAGCTTGAGTCTGCGACAGCAACGGAGTGGCTCCGCCGATGAGCATGTCTAACATCACCACACCAGTAGCGCTCACCGCTCGGGCGGTATACAGCTCTGGAGAGACATCTTGACCGAAATACACCGTGTCCAGAGCACTGTAGTAGTGCAGCTTGCTTGTCACTCACAGCTCCCCACTCGTCACGTCATTGGCGAGAGAGCGTTGGGGGCGTTTCGGTGCGAGCAGCTCCTCCATAGCGGCCGCGGCTGAAGAGGTAAGGCTGACTGTGGTGCATACGTCGTCGTTGGGTGGTGACACCCACGCCAGGGATAGGCACAGCTGAGCGAACTCGGCTTGTTTCATGTTCGGCAGATGCCACGTCAGCGTGCCCACTCCGGTGTATTCAACCCGAAAAGTTGAATCGTAGGAGTCGCTGTACTCGTCTAGCAGTTTCGCCCAACGAGCAGGTAACCCCTCGCCAACGGCCGCTATGCTGTGTAACCACTCAGTGTCTGGTCCACCTAGACTTATCTGCCCCGCCGAGGAATACACGGTAATTGCGGCTTCACTCTGACCGGTATCCCACCCGGCGTGGGCGTCCCGCGGGGGATTTACCAGCTCCATCGACAAAGTGAGTGTAGACAGGTCGCGTGCTGCAACCACCTGCCAGAGCGCGGTCCACTGTTGAGTCACCGAAGGATAATTGTCCCAGCGAGCCGGCTGCACCGAACCAAAAAGTAAATCCACCGTAGCGGTGTCTTTTCGCCATCGAGCAAGGTGACCACCGGATGGCAGCCGAAACATTACTGACGGGCATTCTGGTAGCACCCCATCGCCGAGCTTGGCCCCGAAAGACACTATGCCGAACGGGGTAAGGATCTGGGGCAGTATGGGACGGACAGGAACTAACCGGTCGACGGAGACAAGCTGGTAACGCCTCGCGTCCCGTGGCTCTGGTGCCGTATCCCGTGACATCAGCCTTGCCTTCCGTATTAATGGGCGTCACCGAAGATCTACTCAGTTGAGGTTACGCAGCTCGCTGGTGAGCATAGGTAAACCCATCGCCACCCCCTGGCCGCCTAGGGAGAATGTTTGCTGACCAGCGTAGGTGCAACGGGAAAAGCCATACCAACATCCTAACCGAAGCAGCATCGCCGGAGGCATGCTGTGACCGCAACTGTGGTGAATAGCTGTAAGAATTGAAGTGCTATGGCTGGTGTGGCCGCCATCGGCAAAGCAGGGTCCCGTGTCTGAGTCTCTGCCGGCATGACAGCCGGTTGGCTTGATGAAGCGGAGGACTATCGCGGAATGGGCGAATACTTGATTCGAACGCGAACAACCCACGAGTGGCCGGCCGTCCACAGCAATCGGATGCCTGTAGTGCTGACACCGTACGGCTACGATTGCTGTGGCGGTTAGTGGCTGGGGGGACTTCCGTTTACAGTGCGGTGCCGCGCAGGTCGCCTTCTCTGGTGAGGACGTCGGGTGGCACGTCGCCGTTGAGGGCGAGCTGGTAGACGCACAAGGATTCATGACGCAGGTCACGAGTCAAGTGACACAAGAATCAGGCGAGGCGTGCGAATGGTTACCGCTCTAGTGATGTGAGGCGTGGTGGAGACGAGGGGAATCGAACC
>QHCE01000090.1 GCA_003243955.1 Acidimicrobiales bacterium
GCACCCACCACTTGAGACCAACAGGCCATTCATCTGGACGGAGATAGCAGATCTTCTCCGGGAAAGCCATTGAGGTGCTGGTGTCACGCATGATCGTGCATTCCTTTCCTTTGAGCGCTAAGTCGACAAGCTGCTTTATGTCGCTATGACGAGCAAGGTGTTCGACCGTGTTCATCACCGGTTTACTAGACTGAGAAAGCTATTGTGTCCTAACGGAGTCGTTGACGATGTGCAGCCGATACCACAGAATCCGTCGTTTAGCGACGTTTAATAAGCGTTATTTGGTCTCAGCGTCATAGGCGGACACGTATGCTGGGATCGTGCTTCGCGTTCTCACTGCTGCCGAACGCTCTGCTTTGTCCCCCGAACAATTTAAGCCGAACGTGCTTGAGGGGCTGACGCGCCTACAAGGTATAGAAGTTCCTGGTTTTCCTATGACGCATGTGCCGCACCTCGGTGTGCTGAGTTCATCGACAGCACCGGCACAGGTTCCAGTAGGCATTTTTACTGAGAAACCGCCTCCCCTCGACTCAGCTTGGCCTCGGGTCGTGGCGTTGGGCAGTCTTCATCCCCGTGACCTCAGAGAAGACCGCACATTCTTAACCTATCTCCAGGCGCGCATACCTCACACTCTGGTGCTTTTAGTGCCTTTTGACAGCGATGCCAGTCGAGGCGCTGAGAGTTTTGCACGTGCTGCCATGACCAATCCAGGCCAAACGTTTTATGTGCCCCTAGCAGCTCCATCGCTACGAGGCCCCTACGCGTTGGAAATGAGGGAAGCGGAGGTGGTACCACTCCAAACCTTCCCTGTGAATAGAAGCTCCACTAAGGCCCAAGAGATAGCCACCGCAAAACATCTCGCTGACCAGATCAAAAACGCGACCAATGAGGCATTCGACCCGCATTCTCCGTACTCAAAGCCAGCGACGAGCCCCGGACGAGACACCAACTTGCTGAGCATTGCTGGCGAACGTATGCAAGACACCCGCCCTTCTAGGCGGCGTCGCTAGATGATCTGACTCGTTTTTATTCTCTGGCGCCTCGTGCCCGTCACGACGCTTCCCTCTAGCCACCGGTTCACGCTTCCTTGCTGACGATCAGGACTCGTCAGCTCCGGCGACGAAGATGAGGCTTCGCCGCAAGGCGGTGCGGCGAACCACCAACGCCGGGGCGTACTCCTGCGAGGTGTACCACTCGCGCGCCCGTTTCATCGACGGGAACGACAGCAGCACGATGTTAGCCGGCTGCCAGTCACCCTCTACGTGATCGATCGTGTTGCCAACGTTCGTCAGGTACTGCCCGTCGTAGCGCTGAATGGAAGCGCGCGCCAAAGTTCGGTACTGAGCGATCAGTTCCGGATCGAGGCCAACCACGTCTGAGATCACGTATGCTGTCATGTGCTCTAATCCTGCCGGGCAAGTGCGAGCGACATATGGCGGGGCCTGTCTTCGCTCACGTTATCCAGCATCAACCCGCGCGGTACATGCCAAGTTGCTGACCTGAGGGGGATACCACCGCATAACATGAGCAGCCATGATCTTGCTTAGCGATCCGCAAGTGCAGCAGATGCCGGTGTTGGACTATGCCGAGCCGCTCGCCGAGGTGAAGTCCGTTCCTGCTTTGGTCCACACAGGAAGCAGTGCACCGATGCCGGTGGGTTCCGGCCGAAGCGCGCCGGAATGACGTGAGCGTTGGATTCTCCTGCTCTGCACCGCAATCCATCAGTGGACCAGCTCTCAGCAGTCTCCGTCCGAGAGTCGCTGGTTGAGGGTGGCCGCCCGGAGCGTCAGGTGGTTACGCTCGGCGAGGTTGTGCGCCTGCGCGGCGGCCTCCGCATAGAGCCGCGCCGCCGTGGCGAGGTCGCCGGCCCGCTCGTGGAGGTAGGCGGATGACGCGGTGTACCGGGGGAGCGTTGAGTCGAGTTCGCCGAGCGCGGCGAGTCCCGCCTGTGGTCCGTCCGCTTCGCTGACGGCGACCGCGCGATTGAGCCGTACGACCGGGCTGTCGGTGAGGCGGACCAGCTCGTCGTACCACTCGACGATCTGCACCCAGTCGGTCTCGTCGGCGGTCGGCGCATCGGCGTGCAGGGCCGCGATCGCGGCCTGCGCCTGATACTCCCCGAGCCAATCGCGGGCCAGCGCGGCCTGGAGCACGGCCACGCCCTCGGTGATCAGGTCGCGCCGCCACAGGCTGCGGTCCTGATCGGACAGCGGCACGAGGCTGCCGTCGGCGCGGGTGCGGGCCGGGCGTCTGGCGTGGTGGAGCAGGAACAGGGCGAGCAGGCCCGCGACTTCCACGTCGTCGGTGGTCGCGGCCAGCTGCCGGGCCAGCCGGATCGCCTCCGCGGCGAGGTCGACATCGCCGCTGTACCCTTCGTTGAACACCAGGTACAGCACGCGAAGCACGGTGCGCAGATCCCCGGAACGATCCAGCCGGACGTCGCTCACCGTCCGTTTGGCTCGCAAAATCCGTTGGGCCATCGTCGTTTCGGGCACGAGGTACGCCTGTGCGATCTGACGGGTGGTGAGGCCGCCGACGGCCCGCAGTGTCAGCGCGACGGCCGACGCGGGGGAGAGGCTCGGGTGCGCGCACAGAAAGTAGAGCCGCAGCGTTTCATCCATGGAGGCGGCCGGTCCGGGTGGCGGCTCGTCGGAGACCCGAAGCTCGCGGTGCCGCCGTGCGGTATCGGATCGGGCGAGATCGACGAAACACCGCCGGGCCGTGGTGATCAGCCAACCCTTGGGTTCGTCGAGGCGCCGCGTCGGCCACGTCTCGACGGCCCGGACCAGTGCCTCCTGCACGGCGTCCTCGGCGGCCGCGAAGTCCACGCCGCGGCGGACGAGCGCCGCCAGGACACCGGGGATCAGGTCCCGCAGCTGAGCCTCGTCCACCACGTCGTCGGCCATCACTCGAGGACGGTCGGCGCGGCGGTCATGAACGGCCGAACCTCGAGCCACTCGTGGATCGGTTCGCCGCCGGCGCCGGGCGCCGCGGACAATTCCCCGGCCAGCTCGACGGCGCGCTCGTACGAGTCGACGTCGATGATCATCCAGCCCGCGATCAAATCCTTGGTCTCCGCAAACGGGCCGTCGGTCACCGGGGGCTTGCCCTCGCCGTCGGAGCGGACCCAGGTCCCCTCCGGCGCCAGCGCCTGGCTGTCGACGAACTCGCCACTCCTTTGCAGACGCGCCGCGAAGTTGTTCATGTACTGCACGTGCGCCTCGATCTCGGCGGGCATCCACCGATCCATCGGCACGTCGTTGACGGACGCCGGCGCACCTCGATAATGCTTGAGCAGCAGGTACTTCGCCATGACATTCTCCCTTCGGTTTGCGACCCTAGTTGGTCGCTCACCCCTGGGACGGAGCCATTACTCCGTTCTCGACACCCGCCGCCGAACTTTCCCGCCTTTTCGCCGGGCCTTGTTCATTTCGGCAATCGCAGCGCACGAAAGGGTCGGCCGACACCGTACGGGTCTCGGACCGATCGTCGTATGCCCGTCGGCACGGCGGCGATCTGGGTTGTGTGGACAGCACTGATCATGCGGCTCGGTTAGTACTGCGACGGCACTCAGGTGAGTGGGTGGCCGCCGAGCCGTTGGCCCAGGCCCCGTCGATCTGACGGCATGCCCAGTCGTATTCGCGGGGGCCGTGCGCGCCAGCACCGACGACAGCCGCTGCCACGCCGAGGCGGGCAATTCGGCGATCAGGGTGTCGGCGCGTGCGGTGCGGTCGGCACGGGTGGTGGTCGGGTCGTCGCGGCGGGTGACCACCACGTAGGGCACGTCCCGGGCTTCCAGCCATTGCCGCAGGGCACGGACCTGATCGTAGTCCTCATCGGCGGTGAACCACGCGAACGGCACCCCGGCCGCCAGCACCCGCGCCAGCATGACCACCGCTAAGTTTATCAATTATCCCACCGAGTGGTGGCATTGGTCGTTCGGAGATCGCTACTGGGCATTGTTGACTGGAGCTAGTGTTGCCATCTATGGCCCGGTCTGAACCACTCGCCGCTAATTTCTATGACGTTTTCCCTGAAAACGTCATAGAAATTAGCTCGGGGAGGACACTTTCAGGGAAAACGTCATAACTAATACAGCACGGGAGATTGGGCGATGATGCCGGCGGAAGGCGAGTCTGAGGTTGAGCGACTCAACCGAAATTTTAATGAAGTACTACAGGAGATCCGAGTAACCCAAACGGGGGTGCAGATCCTTTTCGCCTTCCTGCTTACGTTGCCGTTCGCGGTAGGATTTCCCGAAACTTCGGCGTTTCAACGCGGGGTCTACCTCGCAACGCTCATGTGCACGATGGTTGCCACTGGCTTGCTGATCGGTCCGGTGGCCTACCACAGACTTACGGCGGGGCGCCAGATGCGTGCGCAGCTGGTCGCGGCTGCCAACCAGCTGGCGTTGGCCGGAATTGGCGCGCTACTGCTGGCACTAGCCGGGTCGATCTTGCTAGTGACCGATGTAGTGCTCGGCGGCGCATGGGCGGTACTGTTCACTGGGCTGAGCGTGGTGTGGCTTGCCGCCCTATGGTACGTGGTGCCGATCATGCGCCGCCGCCAATTGACTAAGGGCCCGCGTGAGCTTTAGCGGTTTCGGTCAGACCGTTACTACTCGCCGGCGCGGATAGAATGTTCTCCGGTGGAGCCGGAAGCGGTGCCGGACTCTCGGCCGCGGCGCGGAGAAACTCTTCTCGAGGCTCGTGGATCTCACCCAGCGCGACTATATCCCGTTTGAAGAATAAGCTGACCGTCCAGTCCAGCAAGATGCGAACCTTGCGGTTGAATGTGGGCATCATCGCCAGGTGGTACACCCTGTGCAGCAACCATGCGGGTAGGCCCGAAAGCTTGACCCCATAGATTTGGGCGACGCCACGGTGTAGACCCAGGCCGGCCACTGAACCGGCGTACGTGTGCCGGTACTCCTTGAGTTTCGTTCCGCGCAGAGTAGCCACAATGTTGCCGGCCAAGCGTTTGGCCTGCCGGATCGCGTGCTGGGCGCTCGGCGCGCAGTAGGCGCCCTCCCCGCCGGTGAGGTCGGGAACTGCCGCACAGTCGCCAGCCGACCACACATTCGTTGTGTCCGACACCCGCAGGTAGGTGTCGGTAGGCAGTCGACCGTGAGTGTCCAGCGGGAGATCGGTATCGCGCAGCATCGGGTTCGCTTTTACCCCAGCGGTCCAGATCAACGTGCTGGTAGGCATGCGAGTGCCGTCGGAAAGCACCGCTACACCGTCAGCGACTGACTCTAGCCGTGTCTCCAGCCGAACGTCGATGCCACGTTTGCGTAACAACTCCACGGTGTAGCGGCCCATTTGCTCGCCCACTTCAGGCAGGATCCGGCCCGTTGCTTCCACTAGCACCCAGCGCAGCTCGTTGGGTAGCAGCCTGCTCCACCGGTTCTTGGTGTAGTGGCTGGCCACAATGCGGCTAAGGTCTTCCAACTCAGCCAGGGTCTCAACGCCGGCGTAACCTCCGCCCACCACCATGAACGTTAGAGCGCGTTCCCGCACTACTGGATCACCGGTGGAGGCGGCAATGTCGAGCTGGGTGAGTATGTGGTTGCGGAGCCATACCGCCTCGCCCACAGTCTTGATTCCGATTCCGTATTCGGCCAGCCCCGGAATGGGGAGCGTGCGCACGATGGAACCCGGGCAGACGACCAGGGTGGTGTAGTTCAACTCCCGCTGCTCACCCGCGAGTGAGGTGAAGTACACGGTGCGTTGCGAGTGGTTCACACCGGTGACGCGTGCGTTGATCAGTTCGCAGCGTCGCAGTAGTCGACGCAACGACACCACGACATGGCGTGGCTCTAGGTTTCCGGCCGCTGTCTCGGGCAGGAACGGTTGATACGTCATGTACGACTGAGGGTCGATGACGGTGATCTCGGCTTCGCCGCGAGAAAGTTTGCGCTGCAGTTGATGCGCTGCGTACATGCCGACGTAACCGGCCCCAATGACTACGATTCGGGGGGAGGTGGTATTCGGGGCGGTGCTGCTAGACGTGGATGTCACAACCGATCCATGTCCTTTCTTTTCTACCGTAGGTGACAGCTATTTTGATGCGGCGAGGTGTCGTACTGCGATCAGCTTCGTCGGCACTCTAATGTTTCATAGGTCCAGTTAGCCTGAGAGACTCACCCGGCATCACTGGTTTCAGTTTGGCTCAGCGGCAGGAGATGAGGCGTGCGGCGACCGAATGTCGGTATGCATATCAGTGCTGCTGAGCTGGACTTGCGCGCCGCTCGGCGACCGCCTTTGCAGGCCCGTCGTTGGTGCATGACGGTGTTGGAATCGTGGAACATTCCAACGACGACGTGTGACGATGCAATTTTGGCAACAAGCGAGTTAGTTTCCAACGCGATCCTACATGCTCCACCGGTGCAGCACATGCGGCTGGTACTCACCCAGAGTCATGTCGTGTTAGAGGTGGTTGATTCATCCTTGGAACAGCCGCATGCCAAACCGCCGGATTTTGCCGCTGAAAGTGGGCGCGGGCTATTTTTGATCGAACGCATCGCCGAGCGCTGGGGGAGTGATGCCGTGCTCGACCGCTTCACGCAGCGGCCGACAGGAAAAGTCGTGTGGTGTTTGCTGAGGTTATCTGATCTGGGGTAAGTCACCGTACCTCAGCGATAGTGCTAGCCAACCCGAGCCGCTCCTGCCACAGAACAGCTAGGCTCGCGATGTGCAGCCAGCTGATTTGTTTGACGCCGCCACGGCGGTTACCGATGCGACCGCGTTCACGGACAGAAATGTCCCCTTAGCCGTGCGGATGCGGCCGCGCACGCTCGACGAGCTAATCGGTCAGCGGCAGCTACTAGCGCCGGGCTCGCCGCTACGCCGGCTGGTGGAGGGCGACGCTCCGATCTCGGTGGTGCTTTGGGGGCCGCCAGGCTCAGGAAAGACCACCATCGCCCACATAGTTTCCTTAGCCACCCAGCGTCGATTTGTTCAGCTCTCAGCGATCTCAGCTGGGGTGAAAGACGTTCGTGCTGTGATCGAAGAGGCTCGGCAACACCGCGCGACCGGGGCGCAAACGGTGCTCTTTATTGATGAGGTACATCGGTTCTCTAAGACTCAGCAAGATTCGCTCCTGGCCGCGGTGGAAGACCGTATTGTGGCGCTCATCGCGGCTACGACCGAGAACCCGCACTTCGCCATTGTTTCGCCACTGCTGTCTCGGTCGTTGCTATTGTCGCTGGAACCGCTCACCGACGCTGATATCGACTCGCTCCTCACTCGAGCGTTGCGGGAGACGCGCGGTCTGGCGGGGGAGTTCACGCTAGACGCGCCTGCCCGGGCACATCTGGTACGGCTGGCTGTCGGAGATGCCCGAAAAGCGCTCACCGCGCTGGAGGCGGCCGCTGGTTCTGCCGGGGCGCAGCAGCGCAGCGCGATTGATCTGCACACCGTGGAGCAGGCGGTGAACCAGGCAGCGTTGCGCTATGACCGCGATGGGGACACCCACTACGACGTGATCAGTGCGTTCATCAAGAGCATGCGCGGCTCGGATGTCGATGCTGCGCTGCACTGGCTTGCCCGCATGATCACGGCCGGCGAGGATCCACGCTTCATCGCGCGCCGCATCGTTATTTTTGCTAGTGAAGACGTAGGAATGGCCGATTCAACCGTGCTGCAAACGGCTGTGGCGGCCTTTCACGGCGTGCAATTGGTAGGACTACCGGAAGCTGGGTTGAATCTGGCGCACGCGGTGATCCATGCCGCCACCGCGCCGAAGTCCAACGCGGTAGTCTCGGCGCTCGGCCAGGCGATGAATGATATCCGCGCGGGTCGTACCGGCAGCGTTCCTCCAGCGCTGCGGGACGCGCACTACTCGGGAGCACAAGAGCTGGGTCATGGCACCGGCTACCGATATCCCCACGATGTGGCCGCTGGGGTGGTTTCCCAGCAGTACGCCCCCGATGAAGTAGCTGACCGGGAATATTACCAACCCACGACTCACGGCGCTGAACAACCTTTGGTGGAGCGTGTTGCCAAGTTGCGTTCGATCGTCCGCGCGGCTACTGACCAGTAGGGCACGGTTGCTTCTCGAGTCTTCTCAACAACTTGTGCCAAGTTGTCGGGGCTAGGACGTGTTGGGGTTACGACTCGGCGCGGGCGGCGGCGACAAACTGTCCCACTCGCACTGGATCCACTGGGTGCTCCACCACACCGTCACGCTTGAAATGAGTTCCGACGATGACACCGTGGGCGTGCCGCAGCAGTTCGCCCACGGTGCCATCGGTGGCACCGCTGCCAATGAGCACGGGAAGTGTGGAATGTTCCCGTACCGCAGCCACATCGGCTACTGACGTGGCTGCTCCGGTCCGTGGCCCGGAGACTATGAGCGCATCGGCGAGTCCACGTTCTTGACAATCGATAGCGTCACTGACCACACCTCGATCAACCAGCGCCGCCGCGTGTTTGACGCCAATATCGGCGAGGATCGCGACCTCAGCGCCGAGTGCGGCTCGAAGCCGCAGGGTGTCGTGGCTTGCTCCTAGCAGCAGACCTTGTTCACTGACCACTACGCCCATGTGCACGTTCACGCGAACAAATCGCGCGCCTGTTACGGCGGCGATCGCTATTGCCGACTGTGCATCGTTGCGCAGCACGTTCACGCCTACCGGCACCGGGCTGGCTCGGACCACTTCGCGGGTTACGGCTGCTAACGCCGCGGTTGTCTCCGCCGGCACGCGCGTCGGATAGAACGGTCTATCCCAGAAGTTCTCCACGATCACGCCGTCCACACTGCCCGCGTCAGAGGTGAGGGCAGCAAGCTCGGCTGCAGTATGCTCGTAGATCGCTGCCATTGAGCCGTCAAAACCTGGCGCACCAGGTAGCGCCAACAGATGAATCACGCCGATTACTGGACGGCCAGGAGAGAAAATCTCGTCAAATTGGAGCACAGTTATGTAGTCTGCCCCATGTTGGTCAGACACACCAGATCGCACTATTGCGCTGCCCGTAAGGGGTACACCTTTGACTGCCCTGGATTTCCGCCGAGCCGAGCTTGCGGCGAATTTGGACCAGATACGGCAGCGAATAGCCGTGGCGTGCGGCAAAGCAGGCCGAAACCCGGCCGAGGTGGTCGTTATAGCCGTTACAAAATACTTTCCCTTCTCAGACGTCACACTGCTGGCCGAGCTCGGTATATCAGATATAGGTGAGAACCGGGATAATCAAGCTCGCGAAAGGGCGTTGCGAGCTCCACAGCTGCGCTGGCACTTTTTAGGGCAGTTGCAGCGCAACAAGTGCCGGTCGGTTGTGCGTTACGCCAATATGGTGCACAGCGTGGATCGCCCCGATCTAGTGCGCGCACTCGGGCGCGCAGCAGATCAACTTAGGAGCAACCCGCTCGACATTTTACTGCAAATCAACCTTGATCCTGTCAACCTAGAACTTGCCGCCTTCAACGGCGCGTTACGTTCAGATCACGATTTGAGCATGGATCCCACGCGCCGGCGTGCCGGCGTATCGCCGAGTGAAGTGGAAAGTTTAGTGGCTGTGACGCAGGAGTTTGCGATGTTGCGTCTGCGTGGCGTAATGGGTATAACGCCGCGGTATGGCTCAGCCGAGCCCGCGTTTTCCCAGCTAAGGAGTGTTTCGAGGCAAGTACAAGAGCTACATCCACCTGCGAAGTGGATTTCGGCGGGAATGAGCGATGATTTGGAAGCGGCTATTGCCGCCGGCGCAACACATGTGCGTGTCGGAACCGCTTTGTTAGGCATTTCGCTAACCGGTTAGATACTGTGGCTAGGCAAATGACATCAGTGTCATTAACTGGTGATTAAGTACCTGATGTGAATTGTCCGCAGTAATGGCCGTTGTAACAGCAAAGGCGCCGGATTCCATGCCGGTCATACACGAAAGGGACTGCCGTATGGGCACGTTGCGAAAGGCGGGCGTGTGGCTGGGCTTGGTAGAAGACGACGAATCACGGGCCTATGACCGCGATTACGGTAGGGGCTTGGATCGTTCAGATCGGTCAGATCGCCGGCTAGAAGCACACGCAGACGATTACGCCGACGACCTCGACCTTGAGGACGACCTTGACCAGCCGGCTCCGGCAGTTCCGTTACGTCGTGGGGTGCCTCGCTCAACTGCTCGATCAAGCGCAGTAGGTTCGCCAATGCTGACTCACGATAACCTGGCGTTGGCTTCAGAGGTTGCGTTACGCGAGCGGGTAACAACTTCTGAACCCAGCGCAGAAGATACCGATTCTGAGTACCGGATCACTACGCTGCACCCCACCACATACAACGAAGCCCGAGTTATTGGTGAGCATTTTCGTACTAGCACGCCGGTGATCATGAACCTTACTGAGATGGATGAGTCCGATGCCAAACGGCTGGTAGACTTCTCCGCTGGCTTAACATTTGGGTTACACGGTAGCATCGAGCGAGTCACCAATCGTGTGTTTCTGCTCTCGCCAGCTAACGTTACGGTTACAGCTGAAGCTAAGGCTCGTATCGTTGAGGACGGATTTTTCAATCAAAGCTAAGGACATCGCAGTCTCGTGTTAACCGTGCTGCAGCTGCTGTATCTCACCCTGCATATCTTCAAAATTGTGCTTCTTGCGAGACTAGTTGCCGACTATGTGCTGATGTTCTCGCGTCACTGGCAACCAGGGCGTGGATCAGCTGCCACCTTGGAAATTGTGTGGAGTGCCACAGAACCTCCACTACGAGCCATCCGTCGGTTGATTCCTCCGTTGCGCCTAGGCCGAATCAACCTTGACCTCGGGTTTCTTCTGCTATTCCTCGCTGTCACCATTGGTGAGTCAGTCGTTTTGCGGGTGATGCTGTCGGCGTAACACCCGGGTAGTGAGATAGTCGACCACATAAATTTGCCGGGAGTTATACCCGTTTTCCTAAGACGCGGTATCCTCGATTCTGCTGCTGACACCAAGCGGTGCTAAGGAGAGTCATGCCGCTAACACCCGCCGACGTGCACAACGTGGTTTTCAAGAAGCCACCGATTGGCAAACGAGGTTACGATGAGGACGACGTCGATGCTTTTCTCGATGAGGTAGAACGTGAACTTACTCGGCTGATCGAAGAGAACTCCCATGCTTCGGGGCACGCCGGCCAGAACGGTTCTAACGGTGCTATGGCTGACGCTAATGTTCGCCAGCTAGCTTCGGAGAATGTTGAGCTCAAGCAGCAGCTTGATCGACTGCGACAAGAGAAGCGTCAAGCTGACCAATCTCTGCAGCAGATGGATGCTGGCGCGGGCGCTGCTAAACGGGGCGGCTTAACGGGTGAAACTACCGGCGAGCAGCAGGCTGTCCGTGTGTTGATGATGGCCCAGCGTACCGCTGACGAGCATCTGGCAGATGCACATCGTGAAGCTGAAAAGCTCGTGGCAGAAGCGCGGGCTAAAGCTGAAGAGCTCACGCGCAATGCGCGCAACGCCGCCGAACAGCTAGAACGTGATGCTCGTCAGCGCCACCAGGAAGCCATGGGTGGGTTGGATACAAAGAGGGGGGCGCTACAAAAGCACATTGAGGATCTCAAGGCATTTGAACGGGAGTACCGCACTCGGCTCAAGGCATATCTGGAGGGTCAGCTACGCGATCTCGATGGTCGCAGCCAGGCACTTGAGTCCGATGGTGGGTCCAGACCTTCAACAAATGGATCTGGGAGCTACGCCCCTGCATATACTGGCGGGTCGTCGTTTGGTTTGTCTGACTCAAGGCGTCCGGCCGCGGGTGGTGCCGGCGCGAACAGGTCGAGCTGAGGAGCTGTGGTCGTTTTCAGTCTGCTGGTTATTGTGATATCCAGTGGTTTCCTGGCCGCAGGGATCGTCGGTGCCAATGACACCTTGGTCATGGGGTCCATAGTTCTTAGCATTTTGGCTGCTGTCGTGCTTTTTATCGGAGCCTGGCGGCAGCGGGCGGTCTCTACCGCTTCTGATGATGGCCCCGCTGAGCCCGCTTTGGTAGACGACACGTCGCCAGGGCTAGCACGCGATTTCGATAAGACTGAAAAGTTTAGGACTGAAAATTTCCAGCCAATACCACGCAAAAATGCCTTGGTAGATCCTCGCGATGAGGAAGATGCGAGCGAAATTCTGGAGTCTAGCCGGTTAAGCGAACAGGGAGAACAGGCCCGAAAGGGGTTAGAGTCCGTGGCGAAAACAGATCATGCCGCTTGGGCGCGCTCGGCTGTGGCGTCGCTCGCGGCTCCACCAGCCAGTGAGGAGGTAGAGCACCTGCTGGATGACCGTCGTCGGAGTACGTCCGATGTCGCTACGGCAATTCCTCAGTTAATGAGTGCCAGTTCTACCGTGAAACGTCCGCCAAACCCGCCGTCAAGTCTAAATGAAACGAGTGCGCAACCCGAGACGGCGTCTGTTCCCCCAACTGGAGTCGCAGGTGGGATGGCGGCCAGCATTACGGTGACCAATGCCGCGGAACAGCTGCCAGCACCACCGATAGGGGCGCTAAATGGTCAGTCCGGAAGCAGTGCAGGGACAGTTGCCCAAAGTTCCGTTGCCCAAAGTTCCTTCGCGGCAACGGCCAATCAGCTGGAAGTAACGCAGGCTCGTACCGCCGCCGCGCCACCGGGTTCTTTGGCGGCGCGCGGCGACACGGCTACGCCAGCCGACGAGCCTGAGATGCTGCCTGAACTGACTGGGCAGCCCGAGTCAGCCGTGTCGCAGAACCGCGAAACTATAGCCGACTCAGAGAGCATGCAAACCGATGCCTCATCTGACCTTGACGAGTACCCAGATCCTCCTGATGAGCCCCCAGCTGAGCTATTACTCTCCTATGAGGAGCGGCAACTGACCGAGTGCTCCACACAGGTTTTGGTGGTGGATGGTCGGCCCCGTTTTCACCTAAAAGCTTGCCCACATCTGAGTGACAAAACGGCGGAGCCTTTGGTGCTCGCGGAAGCGGCAGAGCTCGGTTTTACGTCCTGCTCGCTGTGTGCAGCCGCAACGACGGTGCTCGCCGCCAAGGCTAACGCCGGCAGTCTCTGAGAGCGCGGTGTTACCCTCCGGGGGTTAGTGGCAGCACCGCCCACTGGGCATCAGTGACCGACGAGGAGGGGGTAGGCCGGGCA
>QHCE01000042.1 GCA_003243955.1 Acidimicrobiales bacterium
GCGAGCGCGACGGCCGCCGCAGAGTCGCCCCGCGGCTAGTGGTCGAACTCCGCCGGGTAGAAGACGCCGATCGCCTCCGTGACACGACGCATTGCGGGGTTTGCCGAATCGACCCCACGCAGTTCGTGCAGTGTCATGCTGCGGGCAGGCACCGGGCTGATCTCGGTGACCGGGCTGATCTCGGTGACATAGTCGCGCACCAACTCGCTGAGCCGCTGGTGGGCGACGCGTACCGACATGGTGCCGAGATGCGCATGCCGACCTACGTCGGCGATCTGCTCGTGGTAGCGGGAACGAGTCCCCGCAAGATCTCGAGGACGGGCGCGTGGGCGCCTAGTCCGAGTCGCCCAGAAGACGTAGCAGTACCAGGCCACGACCAAGACGAGTAGACCGACGCCCAGCGCCAACCAGTACCACTGGTAGCGCACTGGCCCGTACAGCTTAACCGCGACGAGCACGGCGATGCCTCTCCAGCAGCTCGAACACAGCCGGGATCACATCCGCTTCGGACGAGGCCGACCCGCTGGCAATATCGATCTGGGACAGCTGGGCTCTCGTGCTCGCCGCGTTAGTCGCCAATGTCTGGGCGTAATCGGCGTGCAGTGTTCGATCGTGGCGCACGAACGCGGGCAGTGTCGCAAGCGAAGCAACGTCGTAAGCCACCTGAGACGTCAGCTGCAGGTCAGCCGGTGAAATATCACCTATGCGCACGTAGATGACTTCATGCTGCGCGGACAGTCGGCGCAGCAACCGGTACTCCTCATCAGTCCACTCGACCGCATCGGCAAGCAGCACGATGATCGAGCGGCGGGAGATATTGCGCGCGATGAACTGCAGCGTTCCGGCTAGGTCTGCCGCGGGGCCGTCGACCTCGGTCCGGGCAACGATGGTGCGCAGCAGCCGCTCCAGGTGCATCGTCGTCCCCGCCGGCTTGACGTACTCCACGCCCGAGCTATCGCCGGCAACGAGAGACACCAGATCGCCGTGCCGCAGCGCGGTCAAACCCAGCACACCGGCCGCGAACACTGTGACCTCGCGTTTGGACGTCTCCGGGTCCGCCATCGCGGCCATGTTGCGTCCGGTACTGACCACCAGCATGATCGTGTGCTTGCGTACGGCGACGAAACGTTTGATCAACGGATGGCCGCTACGTGCGGTAGCTTTCCAGTCCACGTCCTTGATGTCATCGCCTGCGACGTACTCGCGCAGGTCCTCGAAGTCCATGCTCCGGCCCTTGTAGACCGAGCCGTACTCGCCGTCAAGCATGCCCCGAACCTTGCGGTGAGCGTGGATCGAGAGCTTGAGGCGAATCTCGGTCAGCAACTCGGTCACGGCTACGGGGTCCGCACGGCCCTGAAGACCGCGTCGATGATCGACTCGGGCTGCACCTTGCTGGCCACCGCGTCAAAGTTGAGCACCAGGCGGTGTCGGAGCGCACTGTGCCGGAGCACCTTGACATCTTCGGGGATCACGTGACCCCGACCGTTGATCAACGCTATAGCCCGCGCAACCTGCTGCAACGCGATCGCTCCCCGGGGACTCACCCCGTACTCAAGGTAGCCGGCCATCGCGGCGTCGAGTATCCCAGCGGGTCGCCTGGTCGCGTTGACGATCGCCACGATGTAGTGGCGAATCGCATCGGCGATGAACACCCGCCCCAGCAGATCCTGCAGGAAGGACACGTCGTCGAGTGACACGCCCGGCGGACCCGACTGTGCGTTCGGTGCGCTGTGGTCGACGCGCCGCAGCACCTCAACCTCCGCGGCGGGGTCGGGGTAGGAGATGACCTCCTTGAGTAGGAAACGATCCATCTGCGCCTGCGGCAGGACATAGGTGCCTTCCTCCTCGATGGGGTTCTGAGTGGCCAGCACCATGAACGGGGAGGGCAGGGGATAGATCGTTCCGCCGATGCTCGTCTGCCGTTCCTGCATCGCCTCGAGCATCGCGCTCTGCGTCTTGGCACTTGAGCGGTTGATCTCGTCAAGCAGGACGAAGTGAGCGTGTACGGGGCCAAGCTGGGTGCGGAAGCTAGATGTGCTCCCATCGAACACTTGTGTGCCGATGATGTCGCTCGGTAGCAGATCGGGTGTGCACTGGATGCGTGCGAAGCTAGCTTTCACCGCTCGGGCAAGGGTCGCCGCGGCAGTGGTCTTGGCCAAGCCCGGCACGCTTTCTAGCAGGATGTGCCCGCGAGCCATGAGCGTGACCAGCAGGCTGATACGCAACTCTTGCTGTCCGACGATCGTGTCGGCATACACGGCGCTGATCTGGTCTAGGACAGCTCGAACGCGTTGCATCTCCTCCTCTCCGATCGGGGCCGTCGCCGGTTGTCCCGTCGGCGTCGGGCTCGCCTGTATCGGGCTCGCCTGCATCGGGCTCGCCTGCATCGGGAACTGCTGCTGTGGCGGCTGGAGAAGCTGGTCCTGCTGTGACGTGCCCCGGAACGGCGGCATTGGTAAAGCGGTCAAGGGCGGACTCCCAATGGTAGGGGCATCATCTAGGCCTGAATCACTAGATGATTAGTTCCAAGGCGTGCTCCGGAGGGAAAGGATACATGGTCAGACGAGGGCGATCGAACAATAACGACCTCGATCGGTGGAGACTCTGGTACGGGCCGAGCTGTGACTACCAGATCGCGCATCGCCGTTCGCCCCGCCAGCCGCCGTTCCCCTCCACAAGCCAGAACGCTGTCGACAATGTCCGCCATATGACGGACATCGACATGCTCGGCGGCCATCTCATGAAACTGTGAGGCGAGCTCGCCCCAAGGGACCTCATTGAAGCGGTAAGCCCACGCTTAGGAGTTCGTACGCATGCGATCAGTGTGTCAGCTCAGGCGGGTCAACGGTGACTGCTTAGGCCTATGTAAGAGGGCGCCGGGAACCGTAGCTGCCAATGCTCTGCTATTAATGCGGCGAGGCGGTGAGTCACGCGCGACGTGAGCCGGCGACGGTGTTATCGTGAAGCTCCGTGGCCAAGCACATTTTTGTCACCGGTGGCGTTGCTTCTTCGCTCGGCAAAGGCCTTACGGCCAGCAGCTTGGGGAACTTGCTTGCCGCCCGTGGCCTACGGGTAGTTATGCAAAAACTCGACCCCTATCTTAACGTTGATCCGGGCACTATGAACCCGTTTCAGCACGGGGAAGTCTTCGTTACTGAAGACGGTGCCGAGACGGATCTCGACGTCGGGCATTACGAACGATTTCTAGATACCGATGTCAGTCGTGCAGCAAATATTACGACTGGGCAGATCTACTCTCGCGTGATTGCCAAAGAGCGCCGTGGGGAGTACCTCGGTGACACTGTGCAAGTCATTCCACACATCACGAACGAGATCAAGGCTCGCATCCGGGCAATGGCCAACGGCCATGATGGTGCTGTGGACCTACCAGACGTTGTGGTTACCGAGGTTGGCGGAACTGTGGGTGATATCGAGTCGCTGCCTTTCCTGGAGGCAATCCGTCAAATACGGCATGACGTCGGTAGAGACAATTGTTTTTTCATCCACGTTTCACTGCTGCCCTATCTAGCGCCCAGCGGCGAACTGAAAACCAAACCCACGCAACACTCGGTTGCCGCGCTACGCAACATTGGTATTCAGCCGGATGCGATTGTGTGTCGCGCGGACCGGGAGATCGGCCCAAATTTGAAACGTAAAATTTCGCTGATGTGTGACGTGGAGGCCGATGGCGTAATCGCGGCTGTGGATGCGCCGTCAATCTATGACATTCCCCGCGTACTGCACGCTGAAGGACTGGATGCCTACGTAGTGCGCAAACTTGGTCTGCCGTTTCGTGATGTGGACTGGCGGCAGTGGGATGATTTGCTTGCGCGAGTGCATAGGCCTCAGAGTGAGGTGACGATTGCGCTGGTGGGCAAGTACGTGGAGTTGCCAGATGCGTACTTGTCGGTAGCTGAGGCGCTTCGAGCGGGTGGTTTCGCGCACTACACGCGAGTCAACATCCGTTGGGTGCTGGCAGATGACTGTGTGACTCCCGAGGCAGCGGCTGCCGCGTTGCGCGGAGTGGACGGAGTGCTGGTCCCCGGCGGGTTTGGCTTTCGAGGGGTATCGGGCAAGCTTGGTGCCATCTCATGGGCGCGAGAGCAGAAAGTGCCGCTGCTGGGGATTTGCTTGGGCCTGCAGTGCATGGTGATCGAAGTCGCGCGCTCATTAGCTGGGCTTACTGACGCCGATTCCACTGAGTTCGAACCAGCAGCGCCGCATCCGGTGGTCTCTACTATGACTGAGCAGCTCGATATCGTGGATGGGGTCGGTGACATGGGCGGCACCATGCGGTTAGGCGCGTACCCGGCACTGTTGAGTGCGGGCAGCGTGGTTGCGCAGGCATATGGCACGACAACCGTTAGCGAACGGCACCGGCATCGATACGAAGTCAATAACGCTTACCGAGACAAGCTAGAAGCTGTGGGTTTACGTATTTCCGGCACGTCGCCGGACGGTCAGTTGGTGGAGTTCGTCGAGTTGGACCGCAAGCTGCATCCATTCTTTGTGGCCACTCAAGGCCACCCAGAGTTGAAGTCTCGGCCTACTAGGGCTCATCCATTATTCGCCGCGCTGGTTGCCGCCGCGGTGGAGTACGCCGCTGCCGATCGGCTACCCGTCGAGCTATCTATCGATGGCGTCGGTGTCTGAGTCGCCGGCCGGGGCGGTCGTGTTTTCTCGCAAAGAACGGTTTCACAACTCCTTCTTTCGCTTGGTCACCGACGAACTGCGCTTAGAGACTCCAACGAGCTCTGCTTCTAGTAACTCCAGCACGGTGCGTCGTGATTACATTGCTGATCATGTTGGGGCAGTGGGCGTTGTGGCTTACAACGAGTCCGCGGACGCGGTGATGTTGGTGCAGCAGTATCGGCACCCGGTTCAGCGAGAGTTGTGGGAGCTACCTGCTGGCTTGCTTGATGTCGCTACTGAATCGGCGTTGGACTGTGCGCGCCGTGAACTTGCCGAAGAGACAGACCTCACGGCAGCTCGTTGGGACGTTTTGGTGGATTTGTTGGTGAGCCCAGGTTCAAGCGACGAAGCGATCCGGATCTTTTTGGCCCGTGAGATCACGGCGCTTCCCGAGCATCAGCGGCAACAGCGAATCGATGAGGAAGCCGCCATGCTCTCGATGTGGGTATCGCTACCGACGGCGATTGCTCGCGTGATGGTCGGCGAAATTGAGAACGCGGCATGCGTGGCTGGCCTACTCGCGTTACATTCCACTAAGAACGCGCAGTGGCCTCCGCTTCGACCAGCGGAGGCCAACTGGGGTGCTCGCCCGCACCGATAACGATACGGGCGAGCAGTAGCGAATGAAGCTTTAGCTAACTAGACATGGCCTAGTTAAAATATTGGGTTAGTTAGGACGCAACGGCCGGCCATCGCCATCAGTGCCTCCGTTGACCAGGATCAAAATCCCGTCAATGAGGCTCCAAACTGCGCCGACGAGGATACACCAGGTGAGCAGCTGAGCTACACCTATCCCGATGTGGCCGGCGTATAGACGACCAACCCCAGGAATGAAGATGTTGAGCAGCCCGGCGACGAGTTTCTGCTTCTCCGAGTACGGCTGGCCAGTGGCTGGATCCACCCCATAAGGGGCGCCAGGGCCACCTTGCATGGGACCGTAGCCCGGTGGTGGACCGGCGTACCCAGGTGGCGGACCGCCGTAACCGGGTGGTGGACCGCCGTAACCAGGCGGAGGGCCGCCGTAACCAGGTGGCGGAGGAGGTGGGCCCCCCGGCAAACCCGGAGGAGGAGCATTGCCAGATGGAGGCATCGGGTGGCCTTCATGATGAGGTGGACCTGATGACGGACCTCCGGGTGGAGGCGGCGGATTAATAGTCATGGGGCGCAGCGTAGTACTAAGCGTCGATTTATGCATCTACCCGAGTAATTTCGGCGTGGTGCCATAATTTGTGGCGGCACGCACTAGACTTCGCAAGCCGGTAGAAATCAACTATGAGGTGACAAGGTGCGTATTGGTATCCCCCGCGAGATCAAGAATCATGAATATCGAGTAGCAATCACTCCAGCCGGTGTCCTCGAACTTGTCTCTCGAGGACACCACGTGAGTATTGAGGCCGACGCGGGTGGGGGTTCGACGATTCCCGACGTTGAGTACATCGCGGCTGGCGCCACCATTGTGCCGACTGCTGCCGCCATCTGGGAGTCCAGCGAACTCGTGCTCAAGGTAAAGGAGCCGATTTCCGAAGAATATGAGCTGATGCAGCCCGGGCAGACATTGTTCACCTATCTGCACTTGGCCGCGTCGAAAGAATGCACTGATGCATTGTTGGACCGCCGAGTCACAGGTATCGCTTACGAAACTGTCGAGTTGCCCGACCACTCGCTGCCGTTGCTCGCTCCGATGAGTGAGATCGCGGGGCGCCTCGCGGTGCAGGCAGGTGCGCACTATCTCATGCGTACCGCTGGCGGTAGTGGAGTGTTGATTGGGGGTGTTCCCGGCGTGCATCCGGCAAGCGTCGTCGTGATTGGTGGTGGAGTGTCTGGCGCCAACGCCGTAGCGATGGCAGCTGGTATGGGGGCTGAGGTAACGCTGCTGGACAGAAACATCCACCGGCTGCGTCAGATAGATGCGCAGTATCGAGGCCGGGTGCGCACGGTGGCGTCTAATATGTATCAGCTGGAGGGCGCGGTTCGCACTGCCGACCTGGTGATTGGTGCGGTGTTGGTGGCCGGCGCCAAGGCGCCCACGCTGGTCTCGAACGCACTGGTGTCGCAGATGAAACCCGGCAGTGTGCTGCTAGATATTTCTATCGACCAGGGTGGTTGCTTTGAGGATTCACGTGTCACAACCCACGCTGATCCGGTGTATCGGGTGCATGAGAGCTTGATGTACTGCGTGGCAAATATGCCTGGGGCCGTGCCGCACACCTCGACATATGCGCTGACGAACGTGACGCTGCCGTACGTTACTGCGTTGGCTGACCATGGCTGGAGAGATGCGTGCCGTGCGGATGCGGCGTTGGCGTTGGGTTTGAACACACTGGATGGTCAGATTGTCTGCGAGCCAGTTGCGCAGGCGCATGGCACGAGCATGCTTACGTTGGAGGAAGTGCTCCGCTGAAAGTTAACCAGGCGGTGAGTGGATACCTCGACCACCTTGCGGTGGAGCGGGGGCTGTCGAAACATACGCTCGAATCGTATCGGCGGGATCTAGACCGTTATCAGATCGTGCTGGAAACGGCGGGTATGCGGCAGCTGACCGAGGTAACCGTTCGCCACATCGAAGATTTCGTGGCTACGCTGCGCGAGGGTGATGCTGAGCACGTGCGGTTGGCCACATCCTCGGTGGCTCGAGCGGTAATCGCGCTGCGCGGACTGCATCGGTTTGCGCTCCGGGAAGGTTGGACGAGCTCCGACGCCGCCGCGGAGATTAGTCCACCGACAATTCCTCGTCGGCTGCCGAAAGCGATATCGGTGAGCGAAGTAGAGCAGCTGTTAGCTGCCGCGTCCGATGATCCGCTGGGCTTACGGGACAGGGCACTCCTGGAACTGTTGTATGGAACGGGGGCTCGAATCTCCGAAGCGGTGGGACTGGCCGTGGATGATCTAGACACCGATGCGGAGTTACTGCGGTTACACGGCAAGGGCAACAAAACCCGAGTGGTACCGCTGGGTTCATATGCCGCCAGCGCAATCGATGCCTATCTGGTGCGGTCGCGGCCAGGGTTGGCGTCTAGAGGCAAGGGCTCGCCGGCGCTGTTTCTGGGTGCTCGCGGCACACCGTTGTCACGCCAGGGGGCTTGGCTGATTTTGCGGACGCTGGGGGAGCGGGCGGGTTTACCGCCGCTGTCTCCGCATACGCTGCGGCATTCATTTGCCACTCATTTGCTTGATGGCGGAGCGGATGTGCGGGTAGTGCAGGAGCTGTTGGGGCATGCGTCGGTGACGACGACTCAGGTGTACACCCTGGTCACAGTAGAGCGGTTACGAGAGGTGTACGCCGCGTCGCATCCGCGGGCGTTGCGGGCTTAACAGTTTGTGCCGCTGGCGGTTTTCCACAGGCGTCCACCATTCGGGGTGAACCCCATCAGCATTGTAGGTGCACCTACGCGTTGGGCAGTGACCCTTAATGGGGCTCGCGGTGCACCATGGTTGCGGTGACTTGTGCGCGGGGTTTGACATCTATCCGGTCGATGTTTACGTTGCTGGGTCTGCTCACTGCCCAGCTTATGCAGTCGGCGATATCGTCAGCTTCTAATGGTTGCATGCCTTCGTAAGGCTGTTCCGCAGCTCCTGCATCTCCGTCGAAGCGAACTAAACTGAACTCTGTCTTCACCAAACCGGGGCAGATTTCGGTCACTCGAATCGGCTGGCCCAGTAACTCCATGCGCAGAGTCTGCGCTACAACGCTCTGTGCATGCTTGGCGGCGGTGTAACCGGCCCCGCCAGGGTATGCCTCATGTCCAGCTAGCGAGCTGACTACCACAATGTGCCTGGCCGCGCTTGCCCGCAGTGCTGGAAGTAGCGCCTTGGTCACCTGCATCGTGCCAATCACGTTGGTCTCATACATCCAGCGCCATTGCTCGGCATCAGCTTCGCTTACTGGCGAGAGCCCTTTGGCGCCCCCGGCGTTGTTCACCAATACATCACAGCTATCCATCTGCCCGGCGAGCCGCGCCACGGACTCTGCGTCAGTGACGTCGAGTTCTACAGCTCGGGCATGCGGGCCAAGCTCGGCCGCTAGTTCGGTGAGTCGATCCATGCGACGCGCGGCCAACACGACACCGAAACCGTCCGAGACGAGCCTTCGTGCGGTGGCCGCACCAATGCCGCTACTTGCTCCAGTAATTATCGCGGTTTGTATGTTCATGACCCAAGCATGCTGTATGCAATCCTTGCATCGCGCAACGCTGCCCTTGCTACTGTTGTTTAATCGATATCGCTGAAAAACCCCAACACCAGAGCACTTCACACAGAGCAATGCAATCGATTACGTGACATTAGGTTGTTTTCTTAGATCCCGTAGAATTGCCGATAATCTCTTCTACATTGAAGCGGTAGAGGTCGTACTGTTTCATGAGATCAATAATTTTGTCGGAGTATTTCGGATCGGTAGCATAGCCTGCTTTGCGGACTTCGCGGATGAACTGATCTGCGTCTTTGGTGTACTGAAACGCCGGCTTGTAGCGAGCTGACTCGTGCAGCTGACGCCCGTGGTCAGTGAATGAGTCCGCGACGGATTTGTACACCCGGAAGGCCGCGGTCGTCTCGTAACAGCCGAATATAGGGTCGCATTCGACAGTGGGGCTGTCGGCGCAGCTAATGGCAATTTTTCCGAATAGCTGATCAAAGCACTTCATGCCGAAATGGTTTTTCGTGACTGTCGTGAGCTGGCTTTTGCCCCAGCTTGACTCCAAAATCGCCTGCGCAATGGTGACCGACTGTGGAACACCGTATTGCCTTCTGCTCAATTTCGCGGCCTCTCCCGCCATAAGGATGAACGTCGCGTGCTCAGATTCCGTTTTTTCGAGCGTCTTTTTGTCGGACGAGGTTTTGTTGGCCGCAGTTTTGTCAGGCGCTGTTTGGTCGGACTTGGGTGAGGTGGTGGCGTACGCTGCGTGCGGCACAGCAAGTATCGCCAACGTAATGATGAGCAGCATGAGCAGTAAACCAACAGCGGTTCTTCGGGGTCGCGTAATCAAATGCAGGGTGTGGTTCATATTCGACCCGTTCTACCGGCAACGTTTCAGGCTTATCCGTAAAGCCACTCCAGTTAAAGGTGTGCGGTAAGAACCATAGGTCCGTTATGTGCATTTTCTAGGCAAGAAACCACGATTGTTTTACAACTGTTATGTACTTAGTTTTGTTATGTTTTTGCGCTTGGAATGCCCGTCCCTGTCAGCTGCGCCGATCGCTCCCATAATGCAGCGGCAAGCCCAGCATCGTTGGCCTGAGGGCTAGCTGGGCCGTTTCGACGCAGTCGGTGATAGTACGTGCCATCGAGCGCGGCTGAGTCGGCATCGCTGGCGAGCCAAATCAACGGCGCGGCTCCTTGGGCGGCGCTAATCAAGAGCAGATTCTTCAATGGCGATCGATACACCAGGCCAGCCAGCCAGGAACTAGAAGCGAAGTTCGTGGCGACGCCGCCAGGGTGGAAACTCGCGGTAGCAATGTTCGTGCCCGCCCAACGCCGAGCAAGCTCGCGGGTGAACACGATGTTCATCAGCTTGGTAGTGGCATAGGCTCGAAACGCACTCCAGCGACGCCGCTCCCAGTCCAAATCGTCGAGCCGAATCCGTCCAAACAGGTTAGCGACGCTGGCGGTGTTGATCACCCGCACGGGGTTTGTCCGTGCCGAGGCAATCAACCGTTCTCGCAGTAGGTTGGTGAGCAGAAACGGCGCTAGATGGTTTACTTGCAGGGTGGTTTCGTAGCCGTCGACAGTGATGGAGCGCGGCGTAAATAGCCCACCAGCATTGTTCAGCAGTACATCGATGCGCTCATGATCAGCCAAGATTTGATCGGCCAGCTGGCGCACTTCGATCAAGTTGGCGAAGTCCGCGATCAAGGGTTTGACGCCGAGGCTTCGGGCCAGCTCGGTGCTGCGCTGTACCGAGCGACCGATGGGCACCACCGTCGCGCCTCGGGCGGCAAGCTGCCGCGCTGCTTGCGCACCGATACCCGAACTAGCACCAGTGATCACCACGACTTTTTCTGCCATGTCTTGCGCCGTCATTGCCGCCTCTCCCGCATCCACCATTGACGGTACTCACCGATGATACGGATGAACGTCGGTGGTCTTGCTATGTCGTAGAGTTTCCACATGATCTCGGTGCGTAAAGCTCCCGCACCGCTGCGGATTGCTGTGGTGATCATGGCCACCGTAGCTCTGGGTTACGCGGCGAGTTCGGTGCCACTGTTTGTTCACCACAGCAGCGACTCGTCTGTCGTTATGGCGAGTTGGATGCTGTTTTTTGCGGTCGTGAACGCGGTATTAGCGCTGCTTATGCTGCGAGCTTGGCCGTGGGCGCGTGTCCTCACTCTTGTGCTGTATACGTTGTCTGTGGTTCGGGACGCATCCGCGATGTTGAACGGCAGTGGAACCTGGTCGAACTCGATCTCTCTACTGGTAGCCGCCGTGGTCATCGTGTTGCTTGCCGCATTCGGCAGCGGGCACCGCTTCTTTGACAGCGCGCTAGACGAGACTCAGTTAGATACTAAGTTGAGCGGCAAACCCTCTAGTGCTCTATAGTATTTTGAACTACCTTTGAAGTATGCGGGCCGATAATGAAGCTACATTCTCTCAGCTACTTCAGCATCCGGTAGAAACAATCGATAGTATGCGCTCGGCAGGTGTAGGACTTCTGCGTTTATCTCGGCGAGACGCCGAGGATCTAGTGCTTATGTGGGCCTCGCGGGCTGCACAAGAAGATGAGGTCGTTAGCACAACCATCCGAATCCTCGCGGCGCTCATGCGAACTAGCGAAGGCGCCCGTCAGTTATCCTCGGTGCTGTGGGAGGTGTTTCCTTGGGTGCAGTTTCTCCCCTCAAATGATCTGGGAGAATTCGCGCGAGAGTTCGTCGAAGTTGCTCGCGCAACTAGTGATCTGCATAATCCTGCGCCCCTGGTGCAGCTTATTAGTGAGTGGCGCCACACAGCTGAGGTGCATGCGGATCCAGTACTGTACGAAGTCTTAGCGCGATCGGTCGAAGACCACGGTTCGGTCATGGTGCCTGGCGTTGTAGCGTGACTCCTAAACGGGGGGAGCGAGCGGCACCACCTGCAGCGAATGGTGAGTGGGAAGTAAGATTCGGTACCAATTCTGCTGCTAAAGGCTGGGATCAGCTGTGTATACAAGTTCCGGAAAATACCCGAAGGGTATTTGATCTCCTGCGTATGCATCCGCGCTCAGTCCCCCCGACAGAGCGACATCACCGACTCAAAGGCCAGCTCGCAGTGGGCGCTCACCGGGGAAGCGCTTTAGAACAATGGCAATATGAAGTAACTGGTGGTGGCCGAATCTGGTATCTGATCGATGACGCTTCTCATACGTTATGGATCCAGCACGCCGGACCTGGGCATCCTAAAGCTACTGATTAGCGCTTTGCAGTGGTCGTAGGTCACCCAGCTCCCAACGGTCCGGTGAGGTAACGCTGCACCGTGGGGGCGATTACCTGCACCACGTCGTCAATGCCCAGGGTGGTCAACGGCGGGAGCCGGAGCACGTACCGCGCCATCGCCAAACCTACGAGCTGGGAGGCAACCAAGCTGGCACGCAGCTCACGTTGCTGCACCACCAGGCTGTCCAGAACTGGCCTAAGAACGGCGTCGATCAAGAACTCGCGCAGCATGTCGGCAAACGCTGGATTGGTCACCGCACTGCGCAACAGCGTCAGAATGGGGCTGGATTCCGTGCTGTCCCACACTGAGACCACGGTGCCTACCAGTCGGATACCCAACTCTTTCGGGTCGCCAGCGAGCACCTGAGGTAGCTTCTCGGCGGGGTTAGCCGGGAAGCGCAGCGCGGCCACGAACAGAGCTTGTTTGTCAGCGAAGTAGTGGTACACCAGCGCCGGATCGACACCGGCACCAGCCGCGATGCCCCGAATGCTCGCGCCGGCGTAGCCTCGATCATAAAACTCACGTTGGGCGGCAGTCAAAAGATCTGCCCGGGTATCAGACCCGTCGCTGCGACGTCCGGTGCGAGTCATGGCGTTTTCCGTCTCAGTGTGACAGCGGCCAGTACCAGACAGACCCCGATCAGGCCCACGACGATACCGAGGTCACGCCACAGTATCGCGGTCGCTTCAGCATGCCGCGCTACTTCGCTCAGTGCCTCCACCACATAGCTCAGCGGCATCAGCGAGCTCGCCGCGTCCAACCAGCTCGCCATGCTGTCGCGAGGCGCGAACAAGCCACACAGCAGCAGCTGCGGCAACACGATCGCTGGCATGAACTGCACGGCTTGAAACTCGGTAGCGGCAAACGCGCTGACCAACAAGCCGAGCGCGGCGCCCAGTACCGCGTCTGCCACCGAGATGCCGATCACGAAACTCAGGTTGCCGCAGACATGGAGATCTAGCAGCCAGAGCGTCGTGGCACAAGTGAGAAGTGTCTGTACCGCGGCGACCAGAGCGAAGGCTGTTCCATACCCGACCAGGAGATCGAGCTTACTTATCGGAGTGGTGAGTAGCCGCTCCAACGTGCCGGAGGTGCGTTCGCGCAGCATGGCAACGCTGGTGACTAAAAACATCACGATAAATGGAAAAATTCCGAGCAGTGTTACGCCAATGTGGTCGAATACCATAGGGGAGCCATCGAAGACATAGCGCAGTAGCGTCATCAGCACGCTAGGCATGATCAACAGCAGGGCGACTGTCCGGCGGTCCCGGCGCAGCTGGTTGAGGACCCGCCAGACGGTCATCGTGGCGATCCGTAGCGACATCTCATGCCTCCTGCGAGTCGGTTCGATCTGAAACCAGCGCTAAGAACGCTGATTCCAGGTCTAGGGTGGCTGTCTGTGAGAGCAGGGCATCGGGGGTGTCGTCGGCGACAAACGACCCGTCACGCATCAACAGCAACCTGTGGCAGTGAGTCGCCTCATCCATGACGTGGCTGGAGAGCAGCACCGTAACGCCGCTGTCGGCCAGTTCGTGGAACTGCTGCCAGAGCTGTGCTCGTAGCACAGGGTCCAGCCCCACTGTGGGCTCATCTAGCACCAGTAGCTCGGGCTCACTTATGAGCGCGCAGGCTAGCGACACCCGTGTCCGCTGCCCGCCGGAGAGCTGGCTAACCAGCTGGTTAGCGCTGTCGGAGAGCTCCACGTCGGACATAGTTTTCCGAACTCGTTGCTTAGACGCCCCAAACAAGGAAGCGAAATAGCTGAGATTGTCGGCGACGCTGAGATCGGCATACACCGAGGGGGATTGAGTGACGTATCCGACTCGCCGCCGCAGCGCTGCGCTGCCCGCCGCATCCCCGAGCACGGTCACCGTGCCAGATTCGACGCGCTGTACGCCTACCACGCAGCGCATCAAAGTGGTCTTGCCGCACCCACTGGGCCCGAGTAGGCCGGTGATGTGACCGCGAGGGATGTCAACATTTAGTTGATGCAACACTCGACGACCACCCCTTGTGACAACAAGGTTTTTGACAGCTATCGCGGCGGCTTCCATGCAAAATTCCTAACTCCACGGGTGTTGAGTTCAACGCTAGTTGAATAGCTGAAAATTTACAACTTTCAGAGCTTTACAATTTGTTTGGGGTGGAAGCATCATCTAGTAAGGAATTTGATTTCAGAGTCCGCTCTCGGCCGTCTACGAGGTGTAGATTGCTCACATGAACGAGACGACAACTATCCGCGTCCGGCTGGACACTCGTGACCGCCTTGCCGGCTTGGCCGCCGAACAAGGCCGCACTATGGCCGAATATCTTGACGAGGTTGCTAGCGTGCAGCGCACCGAGGCTGAACGCCGGAAGCTGCAGGCTGACACTCTTGCCTATCTGCGTGAAAGCCTCGGCATAGATACCGAAAGCCAAAGGTGGGTTGAGGCTGGTGCACGAGCCGAACACAAGTGGGCGGATTTATCAGGCAGCGCGTGACCGCTCACCCTTAACGTTGTCCTGGACACCTCTGCTCTCTTGGCACTGGGGGCCGGTGACTACGATGCGTCCCGCCTCATCGCTGATGCCAGCATCAGCGATCGCCGCGTCTATGTCTCAACTCTGAGTGTGGCCGTCGCGGACGCACAACGCTCCGGGGTTGCTCCGTCACGCCATGCTACTTGAGTTATCGAGACGGTCGCCCTGACGCTCGGAGACGTGGTGGGCTTCCGCCACCATTATCCGGACCTCCCGCTGGACATGGCCCACACGTTATATTTAGCGCGGCCTTCTCCTGAGTGGCTTTCGGGTAGGTCTATTGCCACCGTTACCCCTAAATCATATAGCAAGACGGGCGCCTGGATTTATCCACTTGGCTAGAGCCGCTTCGACAAGTTCCGCTGATAACCCCTCTGCGCCGGATCGTTCACGGGCCAGCGCCGTAAGACCAGTCTAATTGCCGCAGTGGGCACTACAAATCCGGAGCTCGACCCGAGGCGTAGAGTGCTTTTGGTGGATTCCCGTCAGATCAGCCCGGTTGTCGAGCCAGTCTCCAAGTCGGTTCCGCCGCTCCCGGCGGCTATCGCCGACAAACTCAAGCGTGACGAACACGGCCTGTTCGCGGCGATCATCCAGCAGCATGACACCAAAGATGTGCTGATGCTGGGCTGGATGAATGACGAAGCGCTGCGTCTCACGCTGCTAACCCGGCAGGTGACGTTTTTTTCCCGAAGTCGGCAACGACTGTGGGTCAAGGGGGAGACCTCAGGCCACGTACAGCATCTGCGCTCGATTGCCCTGGACTGCGACGGCGACGCGCTGCTGGTCGGGGTAGAGCAGATCGACGGTGCTTGCCATACCGGTGACCGCAGCTGCTTTGATGCTGGGAAACTATTCCTATGACCACCGGCGTGATCGTTCCTGACCTGGCCGGATTCGCCGAACGTGCTCGCAACGGCCGTGTTGTGCCCGTAACTCGGCGGCTGCTGGCTGATTCAGAAACCCCGATTGGCTTGTTCCGTAAGTTAGCCGGAGGGCCCGGAACGTTTTTGCTCGAATCCGCCGAACCGGGCCGCAACTGGTCGCGCTATTCGTTCATCGGTGTGCGCAGCGCAGCCACGCTGACCGAACGTGACGGGCAAGCCTTCTGGTTGGGGGACCCGCCGAAAGGCGTAGCCACTAGCGGTAACCCTATGGCCGCGCTTCGTGACACAGTGGCAGCGCTTGCCACGCCGAGTGAGCCCGGCGCGCCACCGTTAACCGGCGGCATGGTCGGCTATCTCTCCTATGACGTCGTCCGCTACCTCGAACGACTACCAGACACTGGAGCGCGCGATATTCCGCTGCCAGAGCTCGGCATGATGTTGGTCACCGACCTTGCGGTGCTCGACCACCACGACGGTTCGCTGCTGTTGATCGCGAACGCAATCCTCCCCCCAGTCGGCCCTGTTCTTGATGCCAGCCATGCCGCCGATGCGGGTCAAAACGCCGGTCACGATGACGCAGTGATTGCGGGCGCCTACCATCGCGCGGTCGGACGCCTAGAGGCTATGACTACCGCGCTGTCTCGCCCCATCGCTCCCAGCGTGGCAACCTTGACCGACCCTGGTGAAATCGAGTACACGAGCACGATGCCCGTGGGTGCATTCGGAAAAGCAGTTGAGGAGTGCAAGGCCGCGATTCGCGCCGGCGAGTGCTTTCAGATTGTGCCGAGCCAGCGGTTTAGCCGGGTCACTGGCGCGGACCCGCTCGACATCTACCGTGTCCTGCGCGCAACCAACCCCAGCCCGTACATGTATCTGCTCCGCTTCGAAGGATTCGACATCGCCGGCTCCAGCCCCGAGACGCAGGTGCAGATGACAGGAGGCCGCGCGCGGCTGCGTCCGATTGCGGGAACGAGGCCGCGTGGGGCCAGTCCGGAAGCAGACGCGTTGCTCGCGGCCGAGCTTCTCGCTGACCCCAAAGAACGCGCCGAGCACGTGATGCTGGTTGATCTTGGCCGCAACGATTTGGGCCGGGTGTGTCGTCCAGGCACGGTAGACGTACTTAATTTCATGAACGTCGAGCGCTACAGCCACGTTATGCACATAGTCTCCACGGTGGTGGGGGAGCTGCTGCCAGAGCACAACGCATACGACCTACTAGCCGCTACTTTCCCCGCGGGCACGCTCAGCGGCTCACCCAAGGTGCGGGCGATGGAGCTGATCGATCAGCTGGAGCCCACACGTCGCGGGCTCTACGGTGGCGCGGTGGGATACTTGGATTTCGGTGGCGACATGGATACCGCGATCGCAATCCGGACCACATTGCTGCACGAGGGAACCGCATATGTTCAAGCCGGAGCCGGCGTAGTGGCCGATTCTGATGCCGCGGCAGAAGAGCAGGAATCACGCAACAAAGCAGCGGCGGTGCTCGCGGCGATTGTCTCCGCTGAAACAATGCGGCCGGCCCGATGACGTCGGCGCGTGTTGTGGCAGAGCCACTAGCTGCGAGTGCCCAGCGCCAGCGAGCGCGGCGGGAACTCGCTCTAGCGGTAGTGCTGAGCGTGTTGGGCGGAGCGCTGGCGCTATTTGCCGCCTCGCGCCAATGGTGGGTGGAGCAAGCCGCTCGGCCCGCACCGCTCCCACCGGTACGTCACATCATCACCGGCAAGGAAGTCGCGCCGTGGGCGTCGGCCATGGGCTTGGTGGCACTGGCGGGCGCGGCAGCGCTGGTTGCTACGGCCAAACGCGGCCGGTTGTTGGTGGGTTTGATTGTGACGGGTGCTGGATTAGCGGCGGCTCTCGCCGGTATCGTGGGCCTGATAGCTGAACCTGAAGCCGGTGTGCAACGCCTTGACTTGGCCTTGTTTTGGCCGGTGTCATTGGCGGCCGCTGGAGCGTTAATCACCAGTACCGGTGTACTGACGGTGCTGCGATTCCGGCGCTGGCAGACCAACCAAGCCGTGATGAGCGCGCAATACGAGGCGCCTGGGACCCCGCTGCGGACGCGGTCACTCGCAACGGGATCGCACTCGATATCCTCGGATCCAACAGTGTTGTGGGACTCCCTTGACCGTGGCATTGATCCAACCCAACCACCCCCGGATAGGCATGATGGCGACAGCTCTTAGTAGCATCGCGGCAAACACGAAACCGGCGATGGAGTCAATGTGAGCGTGCTCGATGACATCCTGGTAGGCGTTCGTGCCGAGCTCGCGCAACGAGAGGCACAGACGCCGATCGAAGAGGTGAAAGAGCGGGTAGCCGCGGCCCCTGATGTGCGTAACGCGCTCGCCGCGCTGCGCGAACCCGGTGTTGGCGTGATCGCGGAAGTCAAACGTGCTTCACCGGCGCGCGGCAAGCTGGCTGAGATTCCCGACCCAGCTGCGCTCGCGTCTGAATATGAAGCCGGTGGTGCCCGCTGCATCAGTGTGCTCACCGAAAGCCGACGTTTTCATGGTTCCGCGGCCGATTTAACCGCTGTGCGAGCCGCCGTGGATGTGCCGGTGTTGTGCAAGGACTTCATCGTCACCAGCTATCAGGTGCTCGAGGCCCGTGCGTATGGGGCGGACATGTGCTTGCTGATCGTGGCGGCGCTAGAAGACAATGTTTTGATGGGATTACTGGAGCGCATCGAGTCCCTAGGAATGACAGCACTAGTAGAGGTACATACCGAAGCCGAAGCCGACCGAGCGCTGTGCGCTGGCGCGAAAGTGATCGGGGTTAATGCCCGAGACCTGACGACGTTGCAGGTGGATCGTTCCGTGTTTGAACGGATCAGCCCAGGCCTGCCCTCTGATGTGCTCAAGATCGCCGAATCAGGTGTGCATGGTCCGCACGAACTGATCGGATACGCGGCCGCTGGAGCAGACGCCGTGTTGGTGGGGGAGAGTCTGGTAACGCATAAGAGCCCGCGCGACGCCGTCGCTGAACTGGTGACCGCTGGCGCTCATCCGGCGACACCGCGAACGCCTCGATGAGCACAGAAACGAATACCTCAACAGCACCGCACAGTGCAGGCCACTTTGGTCGATTTGGCGGCCGGTTTGTGCCCGAAGCTTTGGTGGCCGCGCTCGATGAGCTCACAGCGGTCTACACCGAAGCGATGGCTGACGTTGAGTTCACTGATGAGCTGAGCCGGCTGCTGATGCAGTATGCCGGTCGGCCGAGTTTGCTCTACGACGCGCGGCGGCTCAGCGTGGAGCTCGGAGCCCGCGTATTACTCAAAAGGGAAGATCTCAATCACACCGGCGCGCACAAGATCAATAATGTTCTCGGTCAAGCGCTGTTGACTCGGCGAATGGGTAAGCGGCGGATTATCGCCGAAACCGGTGCCGGCCAGCATGGCGTAGCAGCGGCCACGGCGGCCGCGTTGTTTGATCTGGAGTGCACCGTCTACATGGGGGAGCTTGATACCCAACGTCAAGCACTGAACGTGGCCCGCATGCGTTTGTTGGGTGCCACGGTCGTGCCGGTTACTACTGGTAGCCGTACGCTTAAAGATGCGATGAATGAGGCGTTTCGCGATTGGGTTTCCACCGTCGAGCACACACATTACGTGATCGGTTCGGTAGGCGGCCCCCATCCATTCCCCACTATGGTGCGGGACTTTCAGCGGGTCATTGGGGCAGAAACCCGCCAACAAGCCCAGCGACTTTTGGGAAAGCTTCCCGACGCGGTGTGTGCATGTGTAGGCGGCGGCTCCAACGCAATCGGTATTTTTTACGATTTCTTGTCCGATACCGATGTGGCCTTGTACGGATTTGAGGCTGGCGGTGATGGTGTGAACACGCGACGTCACGCAGCTGCCATCACCGGGGGATCCTCAGGTGTGCTGCACGGCGCTCGTTCGTTTGTGCTGCAGGACGCTGATGGTCAAACGCGCGAGTCACATTCAATCTCGGCTGGTTTGGATTACCCCGGTATCGGCCCCGAGCATGCGTGGCTACATGAAACCGGCCGGGTTCGTTACGAGGCTGTCACCGATGAGCAAGCCATGCAGGCGCTTCAGCTGCTGTGTCGCACGGAAGGCATCATCCCCGCGATCGAGAGCGCACACGCGCTCGCGGGGGTGCGCTCCATCGCGCCCGAGCTCACCCTGCGCCTTGGCCGTACGCCCGTTGTGGTGGTGAACCTGTCTGGTCGAGGCGACAAAGACATGGAAACCGCGGCGAGCTGGTTCAATCTGGTGTCTGAGTCACCAGCGGACCGACCATGAGCGTTCGGGAAGTCTTTGCCTCGGCCGCGGCGGAGCATCGTAGTGCGCTGATCGGTTACCTTCCGGTGGGTTTTCCCAATGTCGCCGAATCCATTGCCGCAATGCGGACCATGGTCGCTGCTGGAGCGGACATCGTTGAGGTGGGCGTGCCGTATTCCGATCCGGTGATCGACGGCCCCACTATCCAATCCGCGGTAGAAATCGCACTGCGGGCCGGTACCCGGGTGCGTGACGTCTTCGCCGCGGTGGAGGCCATTGCTGAGGCTGGTGCAACGCCTATGGTGATGTCGTACTGGAACCCAATAGAACGCTATGGCGTCGCCGAGTTTGCCCGGGCGCTCAGCTTCAGCGGCGGGGCAGGGCTCATAACGCCGGACTTACTGCCTGAAGAGGCCACAGAGTGGATCGCGGCGAGCGACAAGTATCAGCTAGACAGAGTTTTCCTAGTTGCCCCCAGTTCCACACAGGCCAGGCTTGTTAGTACGGCGGCAGCGTGCCGAGGTTTCGTGTATGCGGCATCGGTGATGGGTGCCACCGGCGCTCGCGACCAGCTGAGCAATGCGGCACCGGCTTTGGCGCGGCGGGTGCGTGCTGTGACCGATCTTCCGGTGGGGGTTGGGCTCGGTGTGTCTAACGGGAAGCAGGCAGCCCAAGTCGCGTCTTATGCCGACGGAGTAATCGTTGGATCAGCTCTGGTGAGCTGCTTACTTGATGCTTCCGATCGTGACTCTGGCCAGCAAGCGTTGCATGAGCTCGTGGTTGATCTCGCCGAGGGTGTGCGCGCTCGTCCTTGACGTCGCCAATTAGGTTTCGACGTGCTTTTTCAGCGCGTTGTTCAGCTTTTCGAAGCTCCTCTCGGTACTTGTGATGATCTTGCCAAGGAGCGGAACGAGGATGCCTGTGAAGGTCTCGCTTTGAACGACATGAGTGCTCTTGTTTTGCTCGGTCAGAACGAACTCATGGGTACCATCAAAGATGCCAGGAACGACGAGGTGCCCGACCCAGCGGAGCAGCCGGCCGGGCTCGATGGCCAGCACCTTGGGCCGAAACGTCTTGGGCTTTCCGTTCTCTGGATGCATGCGCAGGATTAAAGTGCTCCCTGCTATGACTTGCCCAGAACCCTCTTGAATGAAGGGGTTCCATGTTTTGTAGCTTTCGAAATCGACGAGCGCGGCCCAGACCTGTTCAGGGGATGCCTGGATATCAATGGAAGCGCTGATGTGACGCACAGTGAATCCCTGCCTCTGCAGTTGTTACTGCAATAATAAACATTCCAGCTCGATTTGGACGTACGTGGACTCGACGGGCCCACATCGAATCTAAGATGAATTCACCCCGTGTCGCTTTAGCTCAATTTTGACTTAGACATCGTCTCCAGCGGCTCCGGTACAACTACCGTCAGCTTGGCTGACGCTTGTTGACCATTTACCGTAAAAGGTCCGGCCGCCGACACCACCAGAGACGGACCAGACCTCGGTAATGAGCCCGCCTATGACTTTGAGGATGTCGATCCCACTTCTAGCGATCTCCTCTCTATTCGGCTGGCCTGTGCTAATCCGAAGGACCATATCGTTGCAGTGCGACATTTTTCTTGGAGATCGTTCATGCTGGCTCGCGGCCGCCCGACTTACGATTGAGGCGGCATCACCCGGTAGCGTATCGGCGTGCAGTCAATGGAGTATTTAGCGTCGTTTCCCAGCCCCAGCGTATCGATCTGGTATATCGGCCCCGTGCCGATTCGGGCCTACGCCCTGTGCATAGTGCTCGGCGTTGCGCTAGCAGTCTTTATCACTGACCGTCGACTCCGTGCCCGTGGCGCTCCAGCTGGCGCCGCGCTGGACGTGGGCATTTTCGCAATTCCGGCCGGGATCATCGGTGCACGGCTGTACCACATATTCACTACGCCGGAGCCGTACTTCGGAGCACACGGTCACCTGATCAATGTCTTCAAGGTATGGGAAGGCGGCTTAGGCATCTGGGGTGGGGTTGTGGGTGGCGCTCTCGGTGCATGGTTTGGCTGCCGCCAGTTGGGAATTCCGCTGCGAGTTTTCGCCGACGCGTTGGCACCTGGCCTTGTGCTTGCCCAAGCTGTGGGACGGTTTGGAAACTGGTTCAACCAAGAGTTGTATGGCCGTCCCACTGACCTGCCGTGGGCGCTGGAGATCGATATCGATCACCGTTTGAAAGAATATCTAGCTCAGGCCACGTATCACCCGACGTTCCTATACGAATCGCTGTGGTGCGTGGGCGTGGCAGCTCTGATCTGGTGGGCTGAGCGTCGCTTCAACTTGGGTGGTGGCCGCACTTTTGCGCTGTATGCCGCAGTGTACGTAGCTGGCCGAGCCTGGATCGAATATCTACGGATCGATGAAGCGCACCTGGTGCTGGGCCTGCGGCTCAACGAGTGGACCTGCCTTGTGGTTTTCCTCCTTGCGATGGCGTACTTCGTGCTGCGAGGCGGTCCGCCCGAGCGGCTAGAAGTAGACGAGAACGGCAAAGTGCGGCTACTTCCAGCGGAGGTGGCCGATCAGGGTAGTAGTTCGACGGATACCACAAACACCGAGGTTGCTGACTTCGTGAACGCAGCAGCTGACGCTGATGCCACAGCTAGCGGAAAAGACGACGATACATTGGGATCCGCTCCGAAAAAATCGGGTTAATACCGAGTAATGGGGTAATCGGTGTAATCGATTCAGTGCCGGACGTCACACAATACTGGACTCGGAGTAGCGTTACAGCTATGACTCGTAGGGCGAAAATTGTTTGTACTATCGGCCCCGCTACTGCCACACCGGAGCGTATGCGTGCACTGGTAGACGCGGGGATGAATGTGGCGCGGCTGAACTTCAGCCATGGCAGCCACACCGAACATGAACGTGTTTACCATTTGGTGCGCAAAGCGGCGGCTGAGTCTGGCCAGACTGTTGCCGTGCTAGCCGACCTGCAAGGTCCAAAGATCCGGCTAGGTAACTTCGCCGAAGGTTCCGTGCAGTGGCGCACCGGCGAGACGATCACGATCACGGTTTCAGACTGTGAGGGAACGCATGACCGTGTTTCTACTACCTACGCGCATCTCGCGGAGGAGGTGCAGGTCGGTGATCGGTTGCTGGTCGATGACGGCAAGATAGCGCTGGAGGTGCTGTCGGTCGCTGGTCCCGATGTGCGCTGCGTGGTCACTGAAGGCGGCCCAGTGAGCAACCACAAGGGTCTGTCGCTGCCTAACGTGAATCTAAGCGTTCCGGCAATGAGCGAGAAGGATTTCGCTGATCTACGGTTCGCGCTAGAGCTAGGTGCGGACCTGATCGCGTTGTCCTTCGTTCGGGCGGCCGATGACATCAAAGCCGTGCACCAAGTAATGGACGAGATGGAAATCCGGCGACCGGTGCTGGCGAAAATGGAAAAACCGGAGGCAGTCCAGCACCTTGAGGAGATCGTGCTGGCTTTCGACGGCCTCATGGTTGCCCGCGGCGACCTAGGCGTAGAGATGCCGCTGGAAGAGGTGCCGATCGTGCAGAAGCGCGCGGTGCAGCTCTGTCGGGAAAACGCGCGACCCGTCATTGTTGCCACGCAAATGCTGGAATCGATGATTGAGAATTCGCGGCCTACACGCGCTGAAGCTTCTGATGTGGCCAACGCTGTGTTAGATGGTGCGGACGCGGTGATGCTTTCCGGCGAAACCAGCGTGGGCCGGTATCCGATTATCACCGTGCGCACCATGGCCCGAATCATTGCCTCTGTAGAACAGTCGGATCCTTCGGTGCCGCCTTTGCACCATGACCCCAAGACCAAAGGCGGTGCCATTGCCGCCGCCGCGAAGCACATTGGTGAAGTACTGGGAGCAAAAGCGCTGGTGGCATTTACTCTCACCGGTGACACGGTACGCAGGTTGGCTCGACACCACACGCAGCTACCGATTTTGGCTTTTACGCCGAGCGCGGACGTGCGCAATCAGCTGGCGCTGTCGTGGGGTGTGCAGACATTCCTGACACCTGAGGTGGAACACACGGACGAAATGGTACGTCAAGTGGATTCATTATTGCAGGAGAGTGGGCAGCTGCACCGCGGCGATGAAGTGGTGATCGTGGCCGGTAGTCCGCCGAAAACCCCCGGATCCACCAATGCGCTGCGAGTGCACCGCATTGGTTCCGATGTGGCGCATCACTAACTGTGTTGCACCCATTGACCGGTCAGCCGGCGGTTGATCAGCTCGTTGCCCTGCTCGATCTTGAGAAAATCGAGGTCGGAGTATTTCGGGGCGATAGCCCGGACGTGTCGCCGCAGCGCGTGTTCGGTGGCCAAGTAGCTGGTCAAGCGCTGATAGCGGCCGGTCGATGTGTACCGCAAGATCGGGTAGTGCATTCTCTGCACGCATACTTCATTCGTCCTGGGGACTCGAGTGTGCCGATCCTGTTCCACGTGGAGAACGTGCGGGATGGCAGTTCATTTTCAGTGCGGCGAGTGGTGGCCGTACAACACGGCGTCACTATTTTCTTTATGTCCGCGTCATTTCAACGACCGGAGGAGGGTCTGGATCATTACGGGCAGATGCCGACGGACATACCAGCACCCGAAGAGCTACGCACGCTAATGGAGCGGCTTGAGCCTGTGGCGGACCGGTTAGGGGTATGGGGAGAAATTGCGCGACCGATCGATGTGCGATATGTGGGCGCGCCAGGATGGCTGGAGAATCGACCGGCTGAACCTAAACAGCGGGTATGGATGCGCGCTGACGGCCGGCTGCCGGATGATCCACAGCTGCACGCGTGTGCGCTGACGTACGCCAGCGACTTGACGCTGCTTGATGGGGTATTGGCTACCCACGGGGAGGTTTGGGGCCCGGGTGGGTTCACCGGGGCGAGCCTGGATCACGCAGTATGGTTTCACCGACCGTTTCGCGCTGACGAATGGATACTGTACGACTGCGAGTCGCCGTCAGCTTCGGGGGCTAGAGGGTTGGCGACAGCACGTTGTTACACTGCTGCCGGCCAACATGTAGCCACCGTGGTGCAGGAAGGTTTGCTGCGTCCCGTCGGAGACCGACTTCATGCTGGTAAGTGACGCGTAATCTGCCCTGTGCCGCACGGAAGTGACTAACTGGTGGCTGTCATCACTAATCCGTCACGTTGCGGAAGGCCAAAAGGCCAGCGGCCGGAGTCAAAACGTGAAATCATACCTTGATGAGTGCTATGCGGAGTTTCTGGAAGCATCTGAGTGGACTTCTAGGTCGCGTGCCCAAAAAATCTACCAGTTTGGTGGTCGGCCTCGTTCTAGTCGCGGTAGTAATAGCCACGATGGGTGCCACATTATTCGGGGTGGACGCGGCTCAGCGGGCGCTTCGTCTCACAGACGGTGAAGTGTGGGTGTGGTCGCCTCAGGAAAGCCAAGCTCAACGCGTTAACGTCGGCTCCGGTCAGGTGGACATTCATCGAGCATTCACAGACGCGAAGAACCATCAAGTGATCCTGGTGCAAACCGATCAGCACTTACTGCTGCATGACCTCACGGACGGAAAGGTCACTACAGTAAATCTGAAAACGTTGGACTCAACAGCGCAGCTAAAAGTGAGTTCCGGACCTAAGACCAACGTGGCAATGTGGCATGACAAAGTGTTGTTACTGGACTCTGTCAAAGGTGAGATTCGCCGGCTTGACCCCACCGGATTGGATAGCCGAGGAGAGTCCCTGCCAGTGGGCTCGGATTTACGGCCCGCGGGATTTGACGGGCAAGGAACCTACTGGTTAGTAGCCCATGGAGCCGCGGTTGGCGTGCGAGCAGATGGGGACCGCGGGACACCTCACATTGTAAAAAAGACACATATTGCCGCAGCTAATCATGAGTTTGCGGTGACAGCATTGGACTCTGGTATGGCGGTGGTTGACGCGACCAGCCACACAGTGACGTTTGTGGACCGGCAGGATAGGCACGCCGTTGATGTGCCTGGTTTAGATCAACCACGAGTTGCGGCACGCACGTATGGGGGAGTTATCGCTATAAGCCAACCAGCATCACGACATGTCGTGCTTGTTGAAGGCGGCTCGGTTCGCAGTATTGCTGTGCCCGGTGAGGGAAAGCTAGGCGAGGCCATAGTGTTTTCCGGCCGAATATACGTAACGGATATTGCAGCTGGTCAAATTATAGTGCTCGACCTGGCAGGTAAGCCCATCCAACAACTACCGGTGTCTGGTAGCGCCGAACCGATCACATTTTCCCAAGATGAGGGCCGGCTGATAATAGACTCAGCGGAGGCTGGTACAGCACTTTTTGTCGACCGTGGAAATCACGTCACTACGGTGCAGAAGGATCCCGGTCAGCACGGCCAGGAGACATCGAGCAGCGCTAAGCCGCCAGTTGGTCGGCCGCAGGGGGGCAATAGGCGGCCAGGAAAGCTACCCGCACCACAGACTCCGTTTAAGTTGCCGTCCTTCATTCCGTTCGACCTTAGCAACCTTCCCGCCAACAGCAGCAACAGCAGCAACAACTTTAATTCAGGTGGAACGCAAAGTAGTAGTAGTACCTCGCAAAATGGTAGACCTGGTACCTCGCGGAATGGTTTGGGCTATACCGCGTGAAACCTAGGGTTAGCGCTGCTGCGCGGTAAGTACAGCGTGGTGGACGTTGGCATGGGGGCTTGGTTTCACCGCTGTTGCGCTGACCACATCAACGCTGTGAACACGACTGCCCAGGCGCCCGAACCGTCAACCAGCGAAGTCCGCGCCGGGGCTCGCAACGCTGGGCGCACGTGACTGACCGTGGCCGCCTTCGCTTGTGCCGACGTAGGCCGCGAGGTGCTCGCCGGTGAGGGT
>QHCE01000009.1 GCA_003243955.1 Acidimicrobiales bacterium
CCCTTGGAATAGATCATCTAGCGTCCGGCTGCGCCTGCTCGGCGTGGGCCTAATGCTCATCGTCGTAGCAACCGTGCTGGCCTTCAAGCTCATCTGGGGCATTGACTGGATTGACGCTCTACTTAGGGCCGTCGGAGTAGTCACCGCAACCGGGTATGACAGTCTGCTCAGCGCGAACGTACCCCATGGTATGAAGTTTTTTGGCACCGGCGTGATGCTACTGGGACTATTTTTTATAGCGATTCTGATCGCCAGCGTCGTGGACGATTTCATCAGTGAGCGCCGCGGTCAACGAATCAGTGTGCCGATGGGCAAACCCACCGGCCATGTGGTTACCTGCGGGCTGGGCCGGGTGGGTATGCGCGTGGCCGAGCAGCTACTAGAGGCTGGTCTGCGCGTTGTGGCCATCGAAAAAGCCGAGGACAATTCGCGGCTACTCCGTGCCCGGCGCGTGGGGCTACCGGTCATTCACGGCGACTCCACTGCCGAAGAAGTACTACGGGCCGCGCGAGTTGAGCACGCCCGCTGCGTGCTAGCGGTGACCAGCGACGACATCACCAACTTGGAAACCGGCTTAGCGGTGCGAGCTATTCGGCCAGGCATGCCAGTGGTGCTGCGCTTGTTTGACGGAGATCTGGCCAAACGTGTTGAGCGGCGGCTGGGCCTGGCAATCTCGCGCAGTGTGTCCTTCGTCACCGCTCCGGTCTTTGTGGCGGCAATGCTGGATCGCGCTGTACTCGCGGTGATTCCACACGGACCGCGCGTGCTACTCGTCGCCGAGTTGCTGGTCAACTCCGGCAGCGACCTGCATCAACAGCCAATCGACACCCTAGACCGAGAGGGAGAAGTACGAATTTTGGCGCACTTGCGCGACGCAGCAACGAGCTGGATGCCCGCACTGGACACCACGCTGCGCGCCGGAGATCGACTCATTGTGGTAGCTACCCGAGATGGACTTTCCGCCGCACTGCGGCTTACCACAGACATGGTCACGCTGTAGTTAAGGTCACGCTGTAGTTAAGGTCACGCTGTAGTTAAGGTCACGCTGTAGTTAAGGTCACGCTGTAGAGCCCTGTGGCGTCGGCGTCAACTCAGTGCGTGTTCGAGAACGTCACGCTCGTGGTCAATGAGCCGCAGATCGCGCATGGGCCGCTTGAGATGTCCGTTTCGTACGATGCGTACGAATGCGGGTTCGCCGGCCGCGGCCATCCGGCGAATTCCCTCAATGTGGTCCACGATCCGGCTACGAATCACCTGCACGAGACGTTTTCTGTCGTGCGGAAGCAGACCGTACGCGTCTGCGAAAAGCCGTAGCCGTCGAGCTCGATCGGGGTAACGCCAGCCTAAGGTCTGCGAGTCGTGGTCGGAGAACAGCGGTGTCCAGGTCCACGCCGAATAGGCCACATCGTAAATACGAGCGCCGGGGCTGGCTAAGTCGAAATCGATCATGCAGAGTGTGCCGTCGGGTCGCCACACCACGTTATGTGGCGCTGCATCGTGATGACAAATTACTTCGGTATCAGGTGGTCGGGGCCCCAATGATCGCCATTGCATGTCCGTCGGGGCAACAAAACCAATCTGGGCATCATGAAACATGCGCAGCATGGCCGCGACCGTGACCAGCACTTCATCGGTAGTCCAATGAGACGCTAACGGATATTTACCACATTCGCCCTCAACGAACTCCAGCACTTCTCTGCTTTGGTCATCAAACCCATATGTGCGAGGCGCACCGGTAAAACCAGCCGCCGCCAAATGTTTCAACAACGCATGAACCGCAGGCGTCCACGGACCGGTATTACGACGAACGGTGGCGCCGACACGGACCACAGTACTAACGTTTCCGCCAGTAAGCGGGATTTCTTCACTCGTGCCAGCGCTACGATCGTTCTGCACATCACCCGACATTGACAAGCTCCGGAGCTACTCGGTTACGCCGACGAGCGCGCTGGCGAACTGGCCAGCGTCAAACGGGGCGAGATCATCCGCCCCTTCGCCGAGGCCGACCAACTTCACCGGAATACCCAGCGCCTGTTGCACGGCGAGCACAATGCCCCCTTTGGCGGTGCCATCGAGCTTAGTAAGCACGACCCCGGTCACCTGCACCGCCTCAGTAAAAACTTTTGCCTGCGCCACACCATTCTGGCCGGTTGTCGCGTCCAGCACCAGCAAGGTTTCATCGACCTCGCCGTGCCGCTGCGCCACCCGCTTAATCTTGCTGAGCTGATCCATCAACCCAACTTTGGTCTGGAGTCTCCCAGCGGTGTCAATGATGACCACATCAGCACCTTCACGTGCCCCGTACGCCACCGCGTCAAATGCTACTGCCGCTGGGTCTGCGCCCTCCGCGCCCCGCACCACACCGGCGCCTACCCGCTGACCCCAGGTTTGCAGTTGGTCGGCGGCGGCCGCACGAAATGTATCGGCCGCACCGAGAACAACGCTGCGCCCATCGGCCACAAGGACTCGGGCAATCTTGCCGCAGGTGGTGGTCTTCCCCACTCCGTTCACACCCACGACGAGGATCACCGCCGGCCGGTCCTCATGCCGATCCGAGCGAAGCCGCCGATCAAAAGCCACAGTCTGCCCCTGGGCGGCAGCGGCGCTGTCGGCGTACTCGAGCGCGGCGGTGAGCTCGGCGAGCACCATCTGCTGCAGTTCCTGTGGGGCACGGGTGCCAAGCACCGCCGTTCGCGCCCGCAGCCGCGTCACGATGCGGTCGGTAGCCGCAACCCCCACATCGGCGGTGAGCAGCGTGCTTTCGACTTCTTCCCACACCGCCTCGCTGAGTTGGTCACTGGCCAGTAGCTGTAGCAGTCCCCTGCCGAAGGCATTCTGGGAACGCGACAGCCGAGCGCGTAACCGCACCAACCGACCAGCTGATGGTTCAGGAGTCTCCAACAACGGCTCGACTGTCTGGAGTGCCGGTGCCGTGGCTGGTGGGGTTGTTGACGGAAGAGCAGCCGACGTAGCGCGCCGACGCGCGCGCCGTTGTGGGATGTAGAGCGCTACGCCGAGCAGAATGAGCATGCTGAGGGCGAACACGATCAGCACCGGTACGAGCAACTCCATGCAGGAATCCTGCCAGACGCCTGCGATAGGCAAGCTGGCCGCCGGTCGCACACTACGTCAACAGGCCTCAGGAGGCGCACTGCCAAGCCTCATGCATCCCTTGTTTTAGATCGTGTGCACAATGATCTGAGCGTCTGGCTGCTACCGTAGATCGCGCCACGACAGCCACAACAACGGGAAATGTGATGCGTATGTGTGCTGGCGCTCAGGCGGCGCCTCGCGGCGTGACACTAGAACCCCGCCTTGCTTTGGGCTACAATGTGGCTCAAGGTAAAGGAGGTGCGTCATGGCTACGAACACCGTGGTGCGAGCTCGAATCGATGAGAGCACCAAAGTCGAAGCTGAGGCCGTACTCGACGCGATCGGGCTTACCGTTTCGGACGCTTTCCGCCTCTTGCTGACACGAGTAGCTCACGATGGGGCTCTGCCCTTTGAGCTGCTCGTGCCCAACGATGAAACCATCGCCGCAATGAGGGAAGCTCGCCAGGGCGGCCTGCGGTCCTTTAAAAGTGTGGATGACCTGATGACGGAATTGAATGCGGACGATTGAGCGCACAACTCAGTTCAAGCGCGACTACAAGCGGGAACGCAAAGGCGCCCACCAGACAGCGCTGCACACCGATTTCGTAAGCTCGGCCATGTACTCCAGCTAGTCCGCTTGGGCTCACACAGCGAACTCTTCAACTGACCCTCCGGGGTAAGGACGCTGTTGATAACACCGGCCACAGATGCCATCTGGCCCGCTACCCCGCCCGTTCCACCTCACGCAGGCGTTGACCCACCACCTGAGTGATGCCGTCACCACGCATACTCACGCCATACAACGCGTCGGCAATTTCCATGCTGCGCTTTTGATGCGTGATCATGATCAACTGACTGGTCTCACGCAGCTGCGAAATCAGCGTCAACAAGCGGCCCAAGTTAGTGTCATCGAGCGCCGCCTCGACCTCGTCCAGCAAATAAAACGGCGAAGGGCGGGCGCGGAAAATAGCCACCAGTAGCGCTACCGCGGTGAGTGAACGTTCCCCACCCGAAAGCAGCGAGAGGCGCTTGACCTTCTTGCCAGCAGGACGCGCCTGGACCTCCACTCCCGTGGTTAGCATGTCATCGGGCTCAGTCAAGACCAGCCGGCCCTCGCCACCCGGAAATAGAGTCCCGAACACAACCTCAAACTCACGAGCGGTGTCTTCAAATGCCGTTGCGAAAACATCGTGGATGCGCTCGTCCACCTCAGATATCACGGTCAGCAGATTGCGCCGAGTGACCTTGAGGTCATCAAGCTGTGTGGCCAAGAAGGCATGCCGCTCCTCCAACGCGGCGAACTCTTCTAGCGCCAGCGGGTTCACCTTACCCAAAAGCGCAAGCTCACGTTCGGCACGCGCGGCACGCTTCTCCTGCGACGGCCGGTGATAGGGCAACGGCGGCGGCGCTGGCTCGTTTCGGCTTTCGGCCTCAGCAATCTCAGCGGGGGTGGGCGGAACCACAGCCTTGGGACTGTAATCGGTCAACAAGGTCTCAACGTCTATGCCGAAATCATCCGCCGCCTTTCCTTCCAGCCGTTCAATTCGCGCCCGCTGCTGCGTGCGTGCCACCTCATCACGATGCGCGGCGTCGGTAAGTCGAGCCACTTCGGCGCTAAGTTCGCGAGCTTCCCCCCGGACTTCAATGAGCTGTGACTCCGCGCTTACTCGTGACTGCTGCAGCTCATTGCGCGCGTCGGCCGCTAGCAGCAACGACTGCTTCAAGTACTCCAACGCGGCCTCGCCTGCTCTGGCCACGGCCCGGGCAACGACAGCGCCTCTAGCTCGGGCAACCGCGGCGGCTTGCGCTCGCTGACGCGCCGCGAGCTCCGTTGCCGCTGCGCGCTCCAAAGATTGCGCACGACCCAGTAGCGCGCGCGCCCGCTCTTCGCTGGTGCGCACCGCCAGTCGCACTTCCATCTCGTTCTGTCGAGCCACCCTGGCTACAGCCTGCGCTTCATCCCGAGCCGCGGTGGAGGGCTCGGCAACGTCTGCGCCATCGACATCGACAGTATCGATGGATTCGCTCTGTGCTAGCTGATATTCCAGCTCCTCCAGCGAAACCAGCTCCGCGGCACGAGCCTGTTCAGCACTGCTGTGCGCGGCGGTAAGCCGTTGCGCCTCCAAACTTGCCGAACGCGCCGCCGAACCGAGCTCGGCCAGCCGCTGCGCTACCGCGTTCATAGCCGCGTCAGACTCGTGCAGCGCCGATAGCGTGGATTGCGCCACGCCAGCAGCGACGCTCACGTCTTTTTCGGCTGCGTCCAGCTGCGTCTGAAGCTCCGCAGCGCGATCGATAGCCCTGCGTCGGGCAGAAATGGCCGCTTCCAGCGTGGCTTGCACCTCAATAACGCTGGGCGCACTGGCAGACCCACCGGCGGCGTGGGTTAACCCGAGCACGTCGCCGTCTAGGGTGACGGCCCGAACACCGGTAACCTCGGCAACGACGCGCCGCGCGGCGGCCAGATCGGAAGTGAGCACAACATCGTGCAAGAGCTGGGCCACCGCCGGCCCCACAGCAGAAGGCGCCTGCACCACCTCGACCGCCCAGCGCGCTCCCAGCGGCAGCTCCTGACGCCTCGGCTGTAGTGCGGGAGCCTCGGGAGAGCTGCCAATCAGCACATGCGTTCGACCTGCATCATCAGCTTTCAGTAGCTCCAGTGCGGCCAGCGCCTGCGCGGCCGAAGACACCGCGACCCCGTTGGCCAGCTCACCTAGTGCCGCGGCAATCGCCGCTTCAGTGCCGGGCTCCACCGAAAGCACAGCAGCCACACTGCCCAGCACTCCGCCGAGCCGATCCCCGGCCGCCAGCAACGCCCCTGCGGCATCCTTGCGAGTCAGGCTAAGCTCCAGCGCCTCGGCCCGAGCGGTGCTTTCGGAAACTCCGCGGTCCGCGGTGTGAAGCTGCTCAGTGAGCTCAGCTACTCGCGCACGTGTACTCTCCATCGCCGCGGACGCCGCAACATGGCGGGCATCAAGGTCAAGCTCTCCTTCGTCGAGGCCATGTACGTCGTTTTGCAACCGGTCAAACTCGGCCTCGGCGGCTTGGGCGCGTTGTCGAGCATCTGCCAACGCCAATAGCAGCCGGTCGATCTCATCACTAGCCGCCTGGGTACGGCTGCGCAGGGCTGAAACTCGCCCAGCCAGCTTGGCGAGCCCTTCCCGGCGGTCCGCAGCTGCCCGTACGCGTGCGACCAAAGTCTTTTCGGCCTGATCCGCACACTGCTCGGCATCGGTCCGGCGCTGAACTGCCTCGCTCAAGCGCTCACGATCAGCATCGAGCGCGGCACACAGCTCGGTGTATTGCTCGCGCACAGCGTGAGCCTCGCGGTTCAGTGCATCTGGGTCACGTGACGACCGAGTTTCCAGCTGCTCGCTGGTAGCAAATCGCACCCGCTCAGCGGCCAGTTGGGTGGTGCCGCGAAAACGCTCGGCCAACGCAGAAAGTAAGTACCAGGTCTCTTGTGCTCGGGCGAGGGTAGGCGCCTGTGCGGCGAGCTGCTGCTCCAGAGCTGCCTCCTGTGTTCGACCCTGATTGAGCTGCTGTTCGTATTCATCTCGGCGGCTTCGCACTGACGCTTCGTCGGCGACCTCTTTGTCCAGCTCTGTCCGCAGGGCAAGCAAATCATCGGCCAGCAGTCGGAGACGTGAATCACGCAAGTCGGCTTGAATTCCAGCGGCGCGGCGTGCAACCTCTGCTTGGCGGCCTAGCGGTTTGAGCTGCCGTCTTAACTCAGCGGTGAGGTCGTTCACCCGGTTGAGGTTGGCCTGCATTGCATCAAGCTTGCGCAAAGCTTTTTCTTTACGTTTGCGGTGCTTGAGAACTCCGGCGGCCTCCTCAATGAAACCGCGCCGATCCTCAGGTCTGGCCTGGAGCACGGAGTCTAGCTGCCCTTGCCCGACGATGACATGCATTTCGCGGCCAATGCCGGAATCTGACAGCAGCTCTTGAACATCGAGCAGGCGGCAGGAGTTACCGTTGATTTCGTACTCACTGTCGCCGCTACGAAACAAGCGTCGAGTGATGGAAATTTCGGTGTAGTCAATAGGCAATGCGGCGTCGGAATTGTCTATGGTAAGCGTGACCTCAGCCCGGCCTAGAGGGGGCCGGCCAGCCGTGCCGGCAAAGATAACGTCATCCATCTTGCCGCCGCGTAACGTTTTTGCGCCCTGCTCGCCAAGCACCCACGCGATGGCGTCCACCACGTTGGATTTACCGGAGCCATTAGGCCCGACCACGCAGGTAATCCCTGGCTCAAACCGGAACGTGGTAGCCGAAGCGAAGGACTTAAAGCCCTTGAGCGTCAAGCTAGACAAATACACGTTTTAAGACTCTAGTGCTACAGGCCGGCCGCCGCTGGCACAGGTGGAACAAGCGCCGATAGCACCAACCAAGGCCGCAGGAGCCGCCGTGTTCGAAAGATTCGGAAAGGCGGCTCCAGAACAGCAAACGCCGGCAGGGACCCATAGGGGCTTAGGTGAGCGCGGGTTCTTCCAGTGAGGTTGTTAGCCGACTGAAATCGTCGTTGTATGCAGAGAGCGCCGCGGCAAGCCTGTCGTTGTCTGCTCGCAGCCGGGCAACTTCAAACCCTAAAGCCTGAACACTATCCTTGAGTCGCTGCAACTCATCGCGCAATGCTGGTTCTGTAACAGTGCCGATGTGGCCAAACAGCGCCTTTGCCATAATCTCTCCTCGTAAACCATCTCACGCCTGAGCTGGACGGACGCTAAAACGCATCTCCAGTTACCGCCGTGCCATATGAAAAAATGCATACGTTCTGCTAACGCAGAACAAGGATAGCCAGGCTGGATCGGGTTTTACCTTTATGCCTATCCGGTCTGGCTATGCTTGAGCTGATTCAGCACTACCTAATGTACTATACTCCCGCCGACGTTCGCGCAGGTCAATGCCTGACGGAAATGGGTTTTCTGTGCCGCGGCCTAAACAAGCGGGGGCGTTATATATACGGTAGTCGCGAAGCGTCTACCTCCGCGGCCAAACGGCTGATACCGCTGTGACCTTTAACACAGATAAGAACTACAGCTATAGGCTTGTTTACCGGCAAATCCGCACTCAGCGGTAGAAATGAACATACCGTAACTGTCATGGCAAGCCCCGGAAGCGCAATTTCAGCCGAGCTGATTGCTGCGCTTGTAGCAGCGCTCGCCGCGCTGACGACATACTCACACGCGCCGGTGCAGCCGGCCCCCACCGACGCGGTCCAGACTATTCCAAGCGCATCCAGCACCGTCAGCGAGGCTGCCTCATCACAGCCGACCACGGTGGTGCGGCAAGCAGCGCCAAGCCCAAGCATGGCTACTCCCAGTACGCAACTCCCCAGCGCCCCGATCGCTCCGGCAGCACCAGTTACCGATTCGCAAGCACAACAGGTCTTGCAGTTAGTGAATAGGCAACGTAGCGGCGCCGGTTGCGCTCCAGTGCAGCTGGAGCCACGCCTCACTCAAGCCGCATCGGCCCACAGCCGCGATATGGCTAACCGCCGGTACTTCGACCACCAAAGCCCCGACGGCGACTCCCCTGCCGAGCGCGTCACCAAAGCCGGATACAGCTGGTCCGGCACCGGGGAGAACATTGCGGCTGGGCAAAGCACTCCGCAAAAGGTCATGGACTCCTGGATGCACAGTGAAGACCACCGCAAAAACATTCTGAATTGCATGTGGCACGACATGGGCCTTGCCGTAGTGCATCAAGGCCCCCAGTCGCCGTACTGGACGCAAGAATTCGGCGCCCCACGCAGCCAGCGACGCGACTAAACGCAACCTTCGCGATAAGAGGCGCCAAGGTGCCGCAAGAAATTCAGGCATTATTTGGGGTTCCGCTAAGCTTGGGGCTGGCAGCTCGGGCAGTAGAAGGATGAGCGGTTCAGAAACGCTTCTCGCACAATCGCGGTACCGCAGCGCGGGCATGGTCGGCCATGCTGCCCGTAGGCGTGCAACGAACGATTGAAGTAGCCACTGCGACCATTGACATTCACGTACAGCGAATCAAAAGAAGTACCTCCCGCCGCCAACGCCGCTGTGAAAACCTCCCGCAAGCCGACGAGTAGGGCACAAATCTCGAAATTAGTGATTTTCTGGGTGGGCCGTGCGTAATGTACTCGGGCCCGCCACAACGCCTCATCGGCATAGATGTTTCCGACGCCAGAAATCAACGTTTGGTCCAGCAAAGCCCGCTTGATGTGAGTACGACGAGCCCGCAGCTTGGCGGAGAACACCGCATCGTTGAATGCCCGATCTAGCGGGTCGGGCGCAATGTGCTCCAGACATGCTGGGGGTGCATCGCCAACGGTGGCAGCTACCCATAGCCCGCCAAAGGTTCGTTGGTCTACAAAGTGCAGACGGCTGGCCTCTGGATTGGCTTCCTGGCTAGCAGCACCAAGTTCAAAACTCACGCGCAGATGCGCGCGCTGTTGCGACGGCTGGGGCAGCGCAGAAACCAACAGCTGTCCGCTCATACCCAGATGTGCGAGCAGGCAGGCGCCGGTGTCGAGCGGAAGCCAGAGAAATTTGCCTCGTCGGCGAACGTCTCGAATAGTCGCCCCAGTGACCTGTTCGAGGAAGTCGTCAGGCCCAGCGGCATGCCGCCGAATAGCACGAGGATGCAATACCACCGCGCCGGTGATGCGTCGCTGCCGCACCCAGCGATGCAGCCCGCGCCGAATAACTTCGACCTCAGGTAACTCCGGCATAACGCAGCTCTACTCAGCGCTCAGTAGCTGCCATGCCTGTTGCGCAGCGTGCTGTTCGGCCGCTTTCTTGCTGTTTCCACGGCCACTGCCTACCCTGCGACCGGCCACTAACAGGATCGCCTCAAAGCGCTTGGCATGGTCAGGTCCGGATTCACTGATCTCATACACCGGAACGCCTAGCCCCTGCGCGGCGGCGAGCTCCTGCAGCGACGTTTTCCAATCCAGTCCCACGCCGAGCTGTGCAGCCTGTTCAATCACGGGATCGAACAACTGATGCACGACTCGTGAGGCGGCCTCTAGCCCCAACTGGATGTAGATCGCACCAAGCAGCGCCTCGCAGGTGTCGGCAAGAATACTGGCCTTTTCCCGGCCGCCGGTAGCCTCCTCGCCTTTGCCGAGTAGCACGTGCACGCCTAAACCGTGCTCGCCCAGCCGGCGCGCAACATCGGCCAATGCCCGCATATTCACTACCGAAGAGCGCAGCTTCGCAAGCTGTCCCTCAGGGAGTTCGGGGTAGTTGCGGTATAGCGTCGAGGTAACGACTAACCCCAGGACGGAGTCGCCTAGGAACTCCAACCGCTCATTGGTGGGCAGGCCGCCGTGCTCGTAGGCGTAGGAGCGGTGCGTGAGGGTGAGCCGCAGAAAGGGTTCGTCCAACGTCACGCCAAGCACAGCGTTCAGTTCCCGAGCAGCCGCGCGGACATGTGCGTCCACAGAGCTAGCCGTACTCATGACGTTATGTAAAGACAGAAGTGTGCGTCAATCGGTCTCTGCCAAGGCCGCAGGAGCCGCCGCCTACGAAAATGGAGCGCAGCGGAATGGGTAGGCAAGGTGACGAGAACGCCGGCAGGGGCCGATTGACGCACGCTCTACGCAACTTCGAGGATCTGGCGGCCCTTATACATGCCACAGGTCTCACACATCACATGCGAAAGTTTTGGCGCCCCACACTGCGGGCATGCACTGTAGTTGACCGGTTTGATCTTGCTGATCCAGTTCGCACGCCTCGAGCGAGTGTTCGCGCGAGACATTCGGCGTTTGGGGACGGCCACGTCTTAGTTCTCCTGTTCACCTGACGGGCTCAGTACGGTAGAGCCCGTTGCCGCGCCGCCGGCGGTGTCGCCGGTGCGGCTGTCTAATAGTTCCTGCAGCGCAGCCCACCGAATATCGCTTTCTTCGTGGCAATGATCGGCGGGTAGCTGATCCACCTGCTCACCACAGCCAGCGCAGAGCCCTGGGCAGTCTTGCCGACACAACGGGGTGGTTGGTAACGCTAACAGCACCGCATCCCGTATTACCGGCTCGGTGTCTATCCTCTCATCCCGCAGTCGGCTGACTTCATCGGCGTCAGTCGTCTGGTCAGTAGTGCTGTCCGGAAAGGCGTACAGCTCGCAGATGTCCACTGCGAGCTCGTCATTGATTTCCCGTAAACAGCGGCCACATTCACCGTGCACACGTGCCTGCACAACACCGGTGAACACCACACCTTCCACCACCGATTCCAGGCGCGCTTCCAGCCGCAGCGTCGAATCAACTGGCACAACGATCATGTCGGTGCCAAATCCGGTGGGAGTGGGAATGTCTCGTTGCACTCTTCTCACGGAGCCAGCTCGCCGTTCCAGCTCTAGCGTGCTGAATACGAATGGCGAACGCGGATCAGGCGCAGCGTTGGTCATGGCAGTCATCGCTCATAAAGTCTACTGCGCCTCACATTCGGGCACAGAGGCTGGTCATGACTCAAGCTCAGATATACCTTGCTCAAGTAGCCGGATAAAACCAGCCTCATCGAGTATCGGCACGCCCAACTCGAGTGCCTTGTCGTACTTGGACCCAGGTGACTCACCAGCAACCACATATGACGTCTTCTTCGACACCGATCCGGCCACTTTTCCACCCCGAGCCTGTACAGCGGTCGTAGCCGAATCTCGGCTGAGCTGCTCGAGTGAACCGGTGATCACCACTGTGATTCCCGCCAGTGGCCGCGGCCCAGCATCGGTGACCGCCTCAGTCATGCGCACTTCAGCGTCGCTCCATTTCTGCACGATCGCACAGTGCCACTCCACCGTGAACCAGTCTGAGACCGCTGCGGCGATGGTCGGTCCGACGCCATCCACAGCGGCAAGCTGTTCGACAGACGCTGTAGCTATCGCCTCAACAGAGCCAAGCTCTCGGGCAAGGGCCTGGGCAGCTGTTGGCCCCACGTGACGAATCGAGAGCGCCACCAACACCCGCCACAGCGGACGCTGGCGTGCTTGCTCAACCTCCGCGAGTAGACGCGTGGCGTTAGCCCCAAGCTCTCCGCTTTTTTTGGTAAAAAATGCGCAGCTATTCAGCTGTGGAGCCGTCAACGAGAAAATGTCGCCTTCGTCGACAACCACACCGCAGTCCAGCAGTGCCGTGGCCGATTCATACCCCAGGGCCTCGATATCGAAGGCGCCCCGACCCGCCAAGTGAAAGATTCGTTCTCGTAGTTGAGCTGGGCATGATTGAGCGTTCGGACACCGGATGTCGACGTCGGTTTCTTTCTCCGGCCGCAGCTTCGTACCGCATTCGGGGCAGTGCGTCGGCATGATGAACTCCCGCTCGGAGCCGTCCCGCAGCGCGGCGACCGGCCCGACGATCTCGGGAATCACATCGCCGGCCTTGCGCAGCACCACGGTGTCCCCGATGAGTACACCTTTGCGTCGCACTTCGTTCGCGTTGTGTAGCGTCGCCAGTTCCACAGTCGAACCGGCTACCCGGACTGGCTCCATCCAACCAAATGGCGTAACTCGACCTGTCCGGCCCACGTTGACCCGAATATCAACAAGCTTGGTGTTGACCTCCTCCGGCGGATACTTGTAGGCAATCGCCCAACGGGGTGCACGACTGGTGGAGCCGAGCCGGCGCTGTATCGCGAACTCGTCAATCTTCACCACGACGCCGTCAATTTCATGAGCTACCGCATGCCGTTGCTGACCAGACTGGGCAATGTACTTCGACACTTCCGCCAAACTCGAAACTACCTGGCAGCGGTCCGACACCGGTAGCCCCCAGCGCTCCAGCTGCTCGTAGGCCTGCGATTGTCGAGTGAGTTCCGGGCCCCTCTCACGGGCACCAATGCCATGTATGAGCAGCTGGAGCCGACGCCGCGCGGTCACTCGAGGGTCCTTCTGCCGTAGCGAACCGGCTGCGGTGTTACGCGGATTAGCAAATGGCGGCTTTCCGGCGGCGACGAGCTCAGCATTCAGCGCCGCGAAGTCGCGCACTGGGAAGAACACCTCGCCGCGTACCTCCAGCAGCCGCGGCACACGCTCACCCCGCAGCATCGTAGGAACCGAAGCGATGGTACGGACGTTGTATGTGACATCTTCTCCGGTAACCCCGTTACCGCGGGTGGCGGCACGGACGAGCCGGCCGTGCTCATATAGCAGATTTACCGCTAATCCGTCGATCTTCAGTTCGCACAGATAATGCAGATCACTACCTGCCTCGGCGCTCACTCGCTCCGCCCATGCCGCAAGCTCAGACTCGCTAAAGGCATTGTCCAAACTCAGCATGCGCTCGACGTGGTCAACCGTGGCAAACTCGGTAGAGAAACCGCCTCCAACCTGCTGGGTGGGCGACTCTGGTGTCTTGAACTGCAGATATTTCTCCTCGAGCGCAATAAGCTCCCGCATCAGCTCATCGAAGGCCGCATCGGAGATGGTTGGCGCGTCGGTCACGTAATAGTTGAACTGATGCTGCCGTAGCTCCTCGGCTAACTGCGTATGACGATGTCGCGCATCGTCGGCTAGGCTGCGGCCGTTGCCATGAGCCGCCACGCCACGTCCAGACATCGTTCCTCCCAGAATCTATGAGGTTAGCGCCTCTGACACAGCACGGCTGTAATGGGCACGCATCCGCAATGGGAGGCAATTTAATGGTGAACATCGTTCCGGTTTGGATTCCCTAATCCCCTGTTGGAAAGCCAACATATACTTTCTCGAATGAGCAATTCGGTGCCGGCAATCTCGACGCTCGAGGAGCGACCTGACCCCTCGCCGGCCTCTTGGAAGGACTGGGTGGGCCGGCGCTGGTCGTCGGCGGCAGCCATCCGCGCCGTGCAGGCAGCCGTGGTCCTACCCGGCCTGTTCGCATTTTGTTACCAGGTTGTAGGCGACCGGCAGATGGCTACCTTCGCCGCGTTCGGCAGTTTCTCGACCTTAGTGTTTGCCGGATTCACCGGGACTCGGAGAGACAAATTGGCTGCCCATCTAGGGTTAGCAGTGGTCGGAAGCGTCCTAGTCGCTCTAGGCACCGTGGTGAGCTCATTACCGGTGCTGGCCACGCTCGTCATGCTGGTAGTCGGCTTCGCGGTGTTGTTCCTCGGGATCGTGGGACCGAATGTGGCATCGGGAGCCACGGCTGTACTGCTTGCATTCGTGCTACCGGCCGCTTCTCCGGGAACGATTTCAATGGTGCCGTCACGTCTGGAGGGGTGGTGGTTGGCGTCAGTGGCAGGAACGATCGCCATCCTGTTGTTCTCCCCTAAGCCAGCTGTTGACCCGCTGCGAGTTGACGTCGCGAGCTTGGCCCGAGCGTTGGCAGACGAGCTGGAGACAGTGACAGCGGGCGTGTTCGACGCGGACAAGCGGGACCAGTCGCTGGCGGCACAGCGAAAAATGCTCGCAGCGTTCACGGCGAGCCCATTCCGACCAACGGGTTTGACCACCTCTGATCAGGCGCTGAACAATATGGTGGGGATTCTCGAGTGGGTAAGTGGGTTGATCGGGGACGCCGTTCGCCAGTACTCCCGAGGTGTCGGCATCGACCAGGGTGATCAGGAACTCCTCCGCGAGGCAGCGATGACACTGCGACGCATAAGTTCGCTACTCGCTGGGGACAGCGGTGGCTTTGCTCTCGATCGCCTTAAGGAACTGCGTCAGCAGCGAGCGCACGCCGTGAGCGACACAGCAACAAACACACCCGAATTTTTTCAGATCGCCCACAGGGCTTTCCACGCCCGGATGGTGGCGCTCGCGGTGCAAGCCGCCGGCGCCGATGCGCTCATTGTGGCCCGTCGTGCTGGCTCAGAGGCGATTGCCAAGCGACGCCTGCGATGGATTGGCAACGATACGGCTGTCGACGCCAAAGCGCCCCCCAGCCGTTGGGACGGGTTTCGCATCGGAGCGGGAGTTATCGGTCGCCATGCCAGCCTGCGTTCAATGTGGCTCCACAACAGCGCTCGAGGAGCACTCGCCCTGGCTGCTGCCGTTGCCATCGCCGATTTAAGCGGCGTTCAGCACGGTTTCTGGGTTGTGTTGGCCGCCCTGTCGGTCTTGCGAGCCAACGCCGCATCAACCGGGGTCACCGCTGTACGGGCAATCGCCGGCACCGGCATCGGCTTCGTGATCGGCGCTGGCATCGTCGCGGCTGTTGGCACCAACCCTACGGCGTTGTGGCTGGTGCTGCCCGTGGCCGTCCTAGTCGCGTCATACACGCCGGGCGTCACATCGTTCGTGACCGGACAGGCCGCATTCACAGTCGCGGTGGCCGTGCTCTACAACCTGTTGGTGCCCGTAGGGTGGGTGGTGGGCTTGGTTCGCATTGAGGCCGTGGCCATGGGATGCCTGGTGAGCCTGGGGGTTGGTCTACTGCTGTGGCCCCGAGGTGCCGCAGCAGTAGTGGGCACCGACCTCTATGACGCATTCACCACCGGCTCCAACTACCTCCGCCAAGCGGCGAGTTGGGCGCTAGGGACACGGCCCAGCCCACCCGATGCGGGAGTGGAGGCGGTTGCCACCGCCGCTCGGCTCGACGATGCCCTGCGCGGCTATCTGAACGAGCAAGGCGCCAAACAGGTCATCAAAAACGACCTGTGGCGCTTAGTGGGGGCAGCGACGCGCCTGCGCCTCACCGCTGCATCCCTTGCTGGTATGGCTCCGTCTCCGACGAAAGCGGTGCAGGGTCACATCCTCGGCGAGAACGTGACCGCCTTGGCCAACTGGTACCAGAACCTTGCCAGCCACCTCTCACGGACTACCCCTTCTCGCATCGGCACTATCACCCTCCCTGCGCTCCAGATGATCGAGGCCACCGCGCTTCATACCTGTGACCCCCGCAACCTCCTCGATATCGATTACCACCTGCGGGACCTCCATGCCCACCAACGTGAGATAGTCGAGCCGGCCGGGCGAGTCGCAACTTTGCAACACCGGCAATGGTGGCGTTGAGTAGCCAGAGGTCGCGTCGCGGGTAACTAACGAGTAAGTTAGCCGCACTCAGCAGTACTATCGTACCTATCGCCTAGTAACGTCACGACTGTTACGTTTGCGTTCTCTTCTCGGCGCCCAAAGGAGTCAATCCGGTGCGCGAATTCAGCATCCCTTCAGCCGTGGAGGTATCGGCGGAAGCCAACCTCGCTGACCCGGTCTGGCAGAACGCCGAAAGCCATCCCGATGAGATCGCCGTGCAGATTCTTCACGACGGCTTTCACCACGACAAAGTTGAGGAGATTAGCTACGCTGCGCTACGCGACAACGTAAGCGCGGTTGCGGCCGGACTTATCGCTCATGGTGTGCAACCGGGAGAACGAGTAGCGATCATGTCGCGCACCCGATATGAGTGGATGCTCCTGGACTATGCCATCTGGTCGGTGGGTGGGGTCGTCGTGCCAATTTATCCCACCTCGTCGGTGAGCCAAATCGAATGGATGCTCTCCGACTCCGGCGCGGTAGCGTGCGTCGTGGAAAACCACGAACAGCAACGGCTGCTGGACCAACTGGCACCCGCGCTGCCCGCGCTGCGACACATATGGCGAATTGAGACAACAGAAACTAAAACAGTAGAGACAGGTACGGCGGCCGCTGATCAGACATCTGGCGCTATTGCCACGCTCACGGCGGCCGGAACAACCGTTGATCCAATCCAGGTAACCAACCGCCGTGCCGCGCTGCGGGCGAGTGATCTAGCTACGATTATCTACACTTCAGGCACTACAGGTAAATCCAAAGGTTGCCGCATATTGCACCGCACCTTGCTCTTCGGTGTCTGTAACGGCATGACAGTGTGCAGGCTCCTACTGAACCCGAGCGCCTCGACGTTAATGTTTCTCCCCTTGGCCCACGTGCTCGCACGCGAGATCCAATGTGGCGCCTTATCGACCCGCACCACTCTCGCATACAGCCCTGACACTAAGCAGCTGCTGAAAGACTTGGCACAGTTCGCTCCGACCATGCTGCTCGCGATCCCTCGAGTTATGGAACGGCTGTTCAACGGCGCGCAACAAAAAGCTCTCGCCGCTGGAAAAAGCCGAACCTTTAACGCGGCCGTAAACATCGCGATCAGCTACAGCATTGCTTTTGAGACCGGGACGGTTGGACTGAGGCTACGACTGCTGCGGGCAGTTTTCGACTTGCTGGTTTACCGCAAACTACGGGCGAGCCTGGGTGGACGGTGCACACGCGTACTTTCGGGCGGCGCCCCGCTGAGCACTAGGCTGGGGCACTTCTTTCGCGGCGCCGGTGTCACTGTCTACGAAGGTTACGGACTCACCGAAACCATGGCTGCATGCACCGTCAACACTCCGGAGCACAATAAGATCGGCACTGCTGGCCGTCCGCTTCCTGGCGTGACCATACGCATCGCCGACGACGGCGAAGTATTGGTCAAAGGCGCCCTCGTCTTCGATGGCTACTGGCGCGACGAAGCCGCAACCGCACAAGCGCTGGATGACCAAGGCTGGCTATACACCGGCGACATTGGCGCGCTCGACGAAGCCGGGTTTCTGCGGATCACGGGGCGCAAAAAGGAGTTGATTGTGACTTCGACGGGTAAGAACGTCGCGCCTGCACCGCTGGAAGACGCGCTGCGAGCCCATCCATTGATCAGTCAATGCATGGTGGTAGGTGACAACAAGCCCTTCATTGGGTGTTTGATCACTCTCGATATCGAAATGCTGACCGCACGGCGAGAACTCGATGACGCGGCTGGGTCAGACAACGGCGCACCGCTGCACAGTGACCCCGCCCTGCACGCCCAACTCCAAGCGGCAGTCGATGCGGTAAACGCCACGGTTTCCCACTCTGAGGCGATCAAAGGGTTCCGCGTCTTATCCGAGGACTTCAGTGTGGAGAACGGCGAGCTGACCCCAAGCCTAAAGGTCAAGCGGGCCGTAATCGCCCAACGCTACGCTTGCGAGATTGCGGCTATCTATGGCTGAACAAGAAGAGTATCTACAAGCAGCCCGGCTGCTCACTCAACTACGTACCATCGCCCGGCAACTTCCCGGCACACTAGATCCCGTTGGAATCGCCGAGCACCTACTCGACGAGCTGCGCAGCATCATTCCAGCCGATAAGGCGGCGGCGTTCACCGCGAGTGGTGGCGGCCGTTTGGAGGTACTTGCGCAGCGTGGTCAGAATCGAGCCGCCTGGGAAACCTCTCTGGATAGCGATTCCCCCATCGCAGAAGCATGGGCAACACAACAGCCTGCGTTGCTTACCCGATCGGTTACCCGCATTGATGGTGACGGGCCGCGTGGAGCGGCCACCGGAGTAGTGCTGCCGCTCGTCACTGGGGTAAGGACAGTTGGCCTCATCGTATTGCAGGCGGACGCCTCTGACGCTTCGCCAACGTCTGATTCGGTAGAGCGCGCCGCGCAGATTACTCGCAGCGCCGCACTTCGACTGGAGACAGCCCTGCTCTTCGACGAGGTACGCAGCCTTGCTACAGCGCAGGAGCGACAACGTTTGGCGCGTGAGATACACGACGGAATCGCTCAAGAACTAGTGATTGTTGGGTACGCGCTAGACAACGCGATTGCTGAAATTGCCAGTGAAACACCTCGCCTAGACTCGGCCACCAAGCAGCTGGAAACGCTGCGCGCGGAAGTTACCCGCATGATCACTGAGCTACGCTTGAGCTTATTCGAGCTGCGTAGCGACGTTGATCGACACGGCGGCTTAGGTAGCGCGATCGCTGAGTACGCCCGAACCGTGGGCAGCTCCGCTGGTTTGCGAGTGCATCTGAGCCTGGGTGAGTCGACTGCCCGGCTTCCCGCAGCCGTCGAATCTGAGCTGCTGCGGATTGCCCAAGAGGCCATTACAAACGCCCGTAAACACGCAAAAGCCGCGAACTTGTGGGTAAGCTGTGATGTAGATCCACCTCGAGCGCAGCTGAAAATCAGCGACGACGGCACCGGTTTGAGTAGCAAGCAGCGGCGAAAGGACAGCTATGGCATGTCCATTATGGCCGAAAGGGCCCAACGCATCCGGGCTTGCCTGTCGATAACGACCCGCGAACCGAACGGAACAGTCGTTAGCGTGTCGCTAGGGGACAATTGACCCCTTGGACACGGTAACGTTGTATTCACTAGAAGCCCCGTGAGGGCCTACGGGAGCCGATGAGGAGCAAGAGTAGACATGACGACCCCAGGACTGAACCCGCCGCCCGGCTCGCGTCCTCCGCATATGCCGCTACGCGAGCAGCGGGCCAACGTCACCACCGTTCTATTAGTGGATGACCACGATCTGATTCGTCAAGGACTGCGGCACGCTTTCGAACGAGACCCGGAGTTTCGCGTGGTCGCCGAAGCAAGCACGGTCAAGGACGCGGTAGCCCGTGCCAATGAACTGCGGCCGGACGTCGTGATCATGGATCTACGTTTACCGGACGGAAGTGGACTCGATGCCACTCGGGCGCTGCGCTCCTCTCGCTCCGATATCGGCATTGTAGTGCTTACTATGTACGCGGGTGACGATCAGCTTTTTGGGGCCCTCGAGGCCGGTGCCAGCGCTTTCGTTCCAAAGAACGCCCCGGCCGACGAGGTTGTGGCGGCCGCGAAGCATGCCAAATCCTCCCCTAACGCGTTCACGGCGTCCGATCTTGCTGAGGCGATGAAGCGGCGGCTCACGCCCAGCGGACCCCACTTGTCGCCACGTGAGGGTCAAGTGCTCAAACTCCTGGCTGATGGGATGAGCGTCGCGGGCATCGCCAAGCAGCTCTATGTGTCTGAATCTACCGCTAAAACCCACATCTCCAAGCTGTACGAGAAGCTTGGCGCCGGAAATCGGGCGCAAGCGCTGATGACCGCGCTACGAGTCGGCCTACTGGAATCACCGCACCAAGGCGACGTGTAAGTACGGCGTTTTCCCTGAAAACGTCGTACTTAAGCTCGTGATTAGGACATTTTCCGGGAAAATGTCCTAATCACATTGGCGCATAAGGCTGAGAACCGCTCACGGACGCAGTAAACACGTCATCCGCGCCGCGATGGTGTCCCAACGCCATGCCCGTTCCACCCATGCTCGGCCGGCCTGTCCCATCTTGGCCGCGAGTACAGGATCGGTCAGGACCTCAACCTGCCGGGCCGCAATTTCATCGACATCGCGGCCATCTATCACGTATCCTGTCTCGCCGTGCCGCACGGCATCCGGCGCACCGCCGGAGTTGCCCGCTAGCACCGGCAGCCCAGTGGCCGAGGCCTCCAAGTACACGATTCCCAAGCCTTCAACGTCCATACCCGCGCGACGGGTACGACACGGCATCGCAAAAACATCTCCGGCGGCATAATGGCTGGGTAGCTGCGCCGACGGCACCACTCCGGTGAAAACTACATGTTCGGCTGCCCCCACACTGCGAGCCAGTCGGCGCAGCCGGCCCTCATCTTTGCCTCCGCCGACCAGTAGCAAAGTGGCGCCGGGAACACTGCGCTGCACGACCGGCAGGGAACGAATCAACATGTCTTGCCCCTTGCGGGGTACCAATCGGGACACGCACACCACCACTGGCCGATTACCTAGGCCATGCCGTCGCCGAACGCTAGACCCGTCCACATCTGGAGAATATGCCTCGGTATCCACCCCTGGGGGCAACCACGCTAGCTCAGTACGCTCACCCAAGGCCCAAGCAAGCCGTTGCCGTGTGTACTCGCCCAGATAGGTAACCACGTCCACTTGCGCAGCGATACGCCGCAGCAGACTACGCGCGCCCGGCAAGGCCGCCCATCCGACCTCATGCCCATGGGTCTGCGCAATGATCCGCTGCACACCAGCTCGGCGTAGTGCTGGCGCGAGCAAGCCCAGCGGCGCCGCGGCGCCAAACCATGCCGTGTCACATGCATATGTCGTCACCAGCTTCGCGACACGCCGGGCCACGGTTGGAGTCGGCAATAGCATCGGGCCAGGATGGCGGATCACCAGAAATGGTTGCTGGGCGTCAAACTCCACATAACCAGGCGACGAAGAGGCGAATACCACAAGTCGATCGGTAGATATCCGCAGCGCCAGCTGGTGCACAAATGCTTGAATTCCACCAGGGCGCGGCGGGAAATCATTCGTAACCAGTAGCGTGTTCATCATTGCGATGACCCTCTGGATTGGCTAACAAGGATCACCGCCGGTTGACCGATTATGGCTGCCCGATACCAGAGACGGGGCTGCCACCCGCACCATCCATCGAAGCTACGTGTATGGGACTGCCGGGTTGTGATGCGTGCACCACTTGGCCACCTCCGATGTACAGTGCGACGTGGAAAGCAGGCGAACCGTAGAACACCAGAGCGCCTGGTTGCATCTCTGAGCGGGACACTTTTTTAACAACGTTGTACTGGAGCTGGGCCGAGTGCGGCAACGATTTACCACCGGCGCGCCATGCCGCCATAGTCAGACCGGAGCAGTCATACAAAGCGGGGCCCGCGGCACCCCACAGGTACATCTTTCCCTGTTGCGCTAGCGCAAATTGCACCGCCTTGGCCGCGTCGCCTACGCCTTGACCTGTGTAAGCGACGGCGCCATACACTCTGTCGCGGACACCTCCGGCGAGTTGCGAACGTAACGCCTGCCATTTGGCCAGGTCTTCAGTGATGGAGCTTTGCTTCTTTCGAACGATGTCAAGCTGCTTTTTTTGTTCCGTCATCTCATCGGTGATGGACTTTTCTTTCCCCTCCAACGCGCGCTTGGCTTTAGCCAGCTTCGCAATCTTTGTCTGACGGTCTTGCTGAATTTGTTGCAGTACCGTGAACTGCTCAATCGTGGAGGAAGCATTCCGACTGCCCGCAATCAACGACATGGGTTCGAGGTTGCCTTGGCTATATACAAGGTTAGCGAGCTTGCCGACCTCAGCTTGATGTTTGGTGACCTCTGAGCGCGCGGCCTGGACCTGCGGTTGAAGCTGGGCCGCTGTGTCTTGGCTCTTCTGCACAACCACACGTGCCTGATCAAACTCTTCGGTAGCCGCAGCCATCTTGCTCTGCAGCTCATCAATCTGCTGCCGGGCCTGGCTCACCGTGGGCTCAGTCTTCACTCCGCCCCGCACGGCCTGGCTAACGCTCGCAGCCGCACTGTCGCTTCCGGCGAAGACGAGGACGGCACAGAGCGCACAGTTCGCAAAAAAAGCTAGCGCGCGGGTGGGGAAGTTGGCTCGGGACAATGCCACGAGTACGTACTCACTTTCTGCAGCGGACATTTGCGTATACCGGGGGTGGCAAACAAGAGGGCAACGGTACGGAGTAGCTCAAAGCCCCGCAACCCCCTGTGGCGTGCCTCACGAAGACTGATCTCTGGTCAGAAAAACGAACAAAAAACCACAATTTGCCCAAATGCATGAAGACCTAATGCCGCAAATAGAACAATCTGCCCCAGGCACAGTGCTGTCGACCCTACATCCCTGCCCGACTCCTTCAACCCAGACCCCAAGTCGTCAGGCGGGCACGGCCCTCTTTTCCCACAACTTCTACGAAGTTCCCCAGATATGTTTCTCGCTCTAACCATTACCCCTGGAGTCGGAGCGGAGGCGCTGCGGGCGGGGATGAGATGCAAGGCGGAGAAGGAGACGCATGTGGGCTATGCGCGACGACGACGCCGCGGATCGCCGCGTCAACCACGCTATGCGTCTGCACAATCAGGGGCTGGTCAATACCCCGAGGATAATGCCGATAGCAAACAAGGCCAGCAGAGTCCCCATCACTAGCAGTGCGACCCAGCCGCGCACACCCTGCGCCTCTGGCTGTGCGGGTGCCGAATGCCCTATAATAGCACGTTCATGTAAGCCAGTGGGCGACCACCAACTTGGCTTAGTGGAGGCCGCGAGGCGCTTCGTCGGGGGCTGAGCGGGAGGAGAGGCATCTACGAGTCGGGCCGGTGCGGCATCTGGGGGGGTGCTGCTTAAGCTGTCACGGATAGCTTGGGCCAGTACATGACTAGAAGCGCTTAGCGCACTGTATTCAGTCGAGGGGGGCGGATCGTTATCGACACTCGAATTGTTATCTACTCCCGAGACTGCAACCGAACCAAAACCTAAGGCGGATACTTCATCGGGTAGCTCGGTGGGGGAAGACTCCATAGGCTGCGCCGGCAGCACTCCACCATCACGTTGGGCGTACAACTCTTTCTCCCGCTGCCGCAGCAAAGCGGCCTCATGGCCAAGCTGCAGCCACGGCCGCCCGGCTCGTACCGCTGCTACCCCAGTTGCGGGAACGCCGAGCACGAATAGGGCGCCCAGCAGCAGACCGATGCCGCTTTCGCCTCGAACAAAACTCATCAGCGAGCCGACTGATAGGACAATGAGCGCGAGTGCGGCAAAGGCGAGCTTGAAGAAAACTCCGACTGACAAGGCGGAGCGCATACGCTGTCGTAGTTTGCCCAGCCGCGTGCAGATCTGCTCTAGCTCTAGCTCTACGCCCTGCGCTTGGTTGGCGCGATGCCGCCCAGCCGATGGTGTGGACTCGTCGAAAGGATCGAAATCGGCATCGAATACCGATGCATAATACGCCGATTTTCTGGTTTGAGTGTCGCTCCTCACCTAATTAACGATACTCAGCTCAGCAAATAGGGCAATAGATTAAGCTGGGATTACACTAGGGTGTGACCGATTCCATTGCAGGAATACCCCAAACCTCCCACATAGTGGGAAACTTCAACGCTCCGATCGCGTGCATGATCATTAGTCACTATGAATTAAAGTACGCAACTGGCGCAGCAACACCGAAAGCGTAGCCAGATCGGCCGGAGTTCTATCCCCGAGCATGGCCATGGTATTTTGCACTCGACCAATGTGCACCTGGTTGTGCTGAGACCAAATCTGTAGCCGCTCCTGTGGCGGTAAGGACGTGGCAGTGCCGGCCAACACTTGGCGCACTATCCCGGCCAAAACCGCGTACAGGTCATAACGCATGGCCATACGAGCCAGTACACTCCACCGATCCCGCCGCGGCAGCTGGGTGACGCGATCAAACAGCGCATCCATCCCGAATCGTTCGCTAGCGGCGAAGTACACCTGCGCTACTGAATGCACTGGTTCGTTAGTCTGCGTAGCCAGCTCCACGACGTCAAGTAGCCCGAATCCGCACAGAGCCCCCATGCAACGGCGCGCGATATTGTCAGGCACGCCTTGTTCGATGAGCTCCTCGACGTAACCGTGTATCACCGTCGCCTCTGAACCCACGAATAGCTCGGTCGCACCGGGTAGCAGCTCGGCAACACCTGAGCCTAGTCGGTGGATCTCTGCCGTAACATCAATCGAGCCGGCTCGATTTTGTAACAGCCAGCGAACGCCCCTATCGAGCACTCGCCGTAGCCGAGATACCACAGCAAGTTGCGCGCTTGTGGAAATTACGTTGTCTAGCTGGTGCATCTCGTCCCATAGTTCACGCAGGCCGAGCACAGTGGCGACGACATGATAGGCGCGCAGTACGTCGGCCGGCTCAGCTCCGGTCTCTTCCACGGCACGGTATACAAATGAAATTCCGCCGCGGTTTACCGCCTGGTTCGCCAGTAAAGTTGTGACGATTTCGCGTCGCAGCGGGTGTCCAGCCATCTGTTCGGCGAATCGTTCGCGCAGCGGGGTGGGAAAGTAGCGCACTAAAATGTCGTTGCACCATGGCTCATCAGGCAGTGATGTCGGCAGTACATCCTCAGCCACGCCAATCTTGACGTAAGCCATGAGCACCGACAACTCTGGTGAAGTAAGCCCGACACCTTCGGCTTCGCGGCGTGCACACTCGGCATCCGACGGCAAAAATTCCAACTCTCGGTCTAGCCGACTGACAAGCTCCATAGAGTTCATCAAGCGGCGGTGCACATTGATCAGCCGAGAAGAGAGGTATGTGGACAGCGCGAGCGAGTGGTCTTGCAGATAGTTGTCACTCAGCACCAGCTGCGCGATCTCATCGGTCATGCAGGCCAGGAGGTCATTGCGCTCGGATACCTGCAGCACACCCGCTTGCGTGGCTTGGCTAAGCAGAATTTTGATGTTCACCTCATGGTCGGAAGTGTTCACCCCAGCGACGTTATCGATGGCATCTGTGTAGATACGGCCCCCGCGCTGCGCGAATTCGATACGTCCGCGCTGTGTGAGCCCGAGATTGCCACCCTCGGCCACAACTTTCACCCGGAGCTCAGCACCGTTTACCCGCACTGCGTCGTTGGATTTATCACCCGCTTCCGAATGCGGCTCACCGGCTGCCTTTACGTAGGTTCCGATACCTCCGTTGAACAATAAGTCCGCCGGCGTCAGTAAAATAGCCTGGATCAGCTCAGGCGGCGAAAGTGCGGTGATCTCCGTACCCGATGAGCTCAGCCCGATCCCCAGCGATCGACGCATCTGCGCCGAGATCGGGATCGACTTAACCTCCCGCGAGAAGACCCCGCCACCGGAGGAGATCAGCTCAGGTACGTAGTTCGCCCAGCTAGAGCTAGGAAGATCGAATAGTCGCTGTCGCTCAGCAAACGATGTGGTTGCATCAGGGTCAGGATCCACAAAAATATGCCGGTGGTCAAACGCGGCTAGCAGCCGGATGTGGCGGGACAGCAGCATTCCATTACCGAACACGTCGCCGGACATGTCACCGATACCGACCACGGTGAACTCCTGGGTCTGCGTATCCACTCCGATACCCCGAAAGTGTTGCTTTACCGACTCCCAGGCGCCTCTAGCCGTGATGCCCATCGCCTTGTGGTCGTAGCCAGCAGAGCCACCAGAGGCAAACGCGTCATCAAGCCAGAAGCCGTAGCTCGCAGCCACTCCATTGGCAACATCGGAGAACGTCGCCGTGCCCTTGTCGGCCGCTACCACCAAGTAGGAGTCTGCGTCGTCGTGACAGACAACGTCGGGCGGAGGCACAATAACCCCATCAACCCGGTTGTCGGTAACATCGAGCAAGGCGCAAATAAACCAGGTGTAACAGGCCACTCCTTCGGCTCGCAGGGCAGCTGCGCCCTCGGTGGTCTTCGGCGGCCGCTTCAGCACGAAACCACCCTTGGAGCCCACCGGTACGATGACAGCATTCTTGGCCATCTGGGCCTTCACTAAGCCCAGAATCTCGGTCCGGAAGTCCTCTCGCCGATCCGACCAGCGCAACCCTCCGCGAGCAACCTTGCCAAACCGCAAATGCACACCCTCAAGGCGAGGCGAGTACACGAAGATTTCGAACTTAGGGCGCGGCTGTGGTAAGCCTGCAATCGCCGCTGGGTCCAGCTTGAATGCTAAGTACGGCTTGCGCGGAGTGTCTTTACCCCGCTGGAAAAAATTAGTACGCCGGGTCGCTGTGATCAATGTCAAGAACGAACGTAATATCCGATCGGAATCAAGGCTGATGACCTCTTCCAACGCCACGTTGAGCTGTTTCCGAGTGCGCTCTATCAGTTCTTGCCGTAGCGCGTCCGACCGCGCGTCGAGGCTGCCACAGGCCGGATTGAAGCTCACCTCAAATAGTGCAAGCAGCAACGTGGCGACATGCGGATACTGCACTAGGGTTCGTTGTAAATACTCTTCGCTATACACCGTCCCGATCTGGCGCAGATATTTCGCATAGCCGCGCAGCACCATGATCTGGTCCCATCGGAGCCCAGCCCGTAGCACCAATTCATTGAAACCGTCAACCTCACAAACATCACGCCAACACGCTACAAATGCGTTCTCCATAGCTCGACGCACCTGAGGTGGGAGCTGAATTTCATCGACGTGCACATCGCTCGGCAACAACAAACCAAAATCATAGATCCACAACGGTGCGCCATCGTTGGAATTCACCCGGTAGGGCCGCTCATCGATCACCGTGACACCCAAAGACTGCAGCACCGGTAGCACCGCGGATAGCGACATGGGCTCTCCGCGGCGATACACCACGAATCGCAGCGTTTCCGCCCCCCCGGCAGCCTCCGGCCGACTGATCTGGCTCGAGCTAGACCGCTCAATATGCACAGCGATTTGATCGTCTTCTTCTAGCGTCTCCAGTCGAGCCACATCAGATACCGCCATCTGCGCACTGCGCTCAGATGTGTAACCATCGCCGAATGCCGCTTCGTAGCGTTCCTGTAGATGCCTCGCCTGGCGACCGCCGAACTCAGTGGTCAACGCGGCGCTAAATTCCTCTTCCCATAGCCTGGTGATGTCTGACAGCTGCGCCTGCAAAGCAGGGGTGTCGATCTCTCCAACTGGTGACGCGGGATCGGTGCGAACCACAAATCGGACCCGCGCAAGCTGCCCCTCGCTGACCCGCGCCGAGTAGTCGACACCCACGCCATTGAGCGCTTTTGTCAGAAGCTCTTGCATACGCAGCCGAGTACGGGTTGTGTAGCGGTCGCGCGGTAGATACACCGAACAAGAAATGAAACGGCCGTAGGCATCCTTACGAATAAACAACCGAAGTTCGCGCCGGCCAGTAAGCCGCAGCACGGTAAGCACCGTCTGCCGTAGCTCGTCGGTACTCATTTGAAACAGCTCGTCGCGTGGATATGCCTCTAGTATCTGTAGCAGTTCCTTGCCGGAGTGACTGCGTAAGCTTAGGCCAGCGCTGGCGATAACCTCCTCGACTTTCCGAGAAATCACTGGGAGCCGTCGCACACTCTCGGAGTAGGCAGCGGCCGAAAATAGGCCAAGAAATCGTCGCTCACCCACCACCGCACCAGTGGTATCGAACGTTTTGATGCTGATGTAATCCATGTAGGAAGGGCGATGCACAGTCGCACGAGCGTTGGCTTTCGTGATGATCAGCAGCCGGTGCTCCATCAGCTGTCGATACACTTGCGGCGACAATTCCGACAAGTTCCGTACCGTGGAGTTGTCACTGCGCAGAATGCCCAGGCCAGTACCCGGGATCGCGTGCAGATAGCTGCCCGTCTCCGCGTATTCGATGCTGTACTCCCGATAGCCCAAAAACGTAAAATGCCCCTCGGCGAGCCACTGCAGCAACGCTCGGGCGTCGAACACGTCCTTGCTGGGCACCGGAAGATCGGCTTGCATCAGCTCGTCTGCCAGGGACAGCGCGATAGTGCGCATCTTGGGCCAGTCTTCGACGGCTTCGGCCACATCGGTAAGCACTCGACGAAGGTTTTCTTGTAGCTCGCTGATTGCTGCGGGGTCAGTTTGGTGGTCGATTTCCACGTGCATCCACGACTCCACCAGCTGGTCGGAACTGGCGTCATCAAGTTCAACGTCGTCGTGCACAGCAGTGAGTACGCCAAGTGCGTCGCGAGCAACCACGATCTGGGGGTGGATGAACAACCTAACCCCCGCGCCCATGTGGACTAGCTCGGAGCTCACCGAATCCACTAGGAATGGCATGTCATCGCAGACGATCTCTATCGCGCTACGCGTGACAGCGTCATCGTCATGATTGTGCGAGGCTGTGCTCGGAACGTCGGCAAGCACGCGCAGTAGCAGTTGTCCTGGCATGCGACGCGCCGCAAACTCGGCATGAGACCGCACCGCTGCCGAGAGTTCTCCTCCGCTGCGCCCGGAGAGCTCCCAGTCAGGCACTAGGCGCCAGTACACGCTGTCTACCGCGCGGAGGAGTTCCTCAGACAGCTGTTGCACGTCAGGCATATCCACCGTAGAAGACGACGTATTCATCAGCAAGAAGTCTCTCTTCCTAAAGGTGCCCCAACCGAGTAGTTCAGCACTTAGAACAACGCGTTGGACAGATTGCGGCGAGCTACGCGCACCGCCGGATCATCGGCTGGCACAATGGATAGCAGCTCCAGCAGCCGGTTGCGGGCAAAATGACGTAGATCGTCACTCGTGTGCCGAACTACGGTGACCAGCCGCGCGAACGCCACGTCGATCTGATTTCGTGCGAACTCTACGTCCGCGGCCTGACACTGCTGCTGCACCACGTCAGCACTGATAGCGGCGGAGGTAAGCGCCTCAGGCGCCCCTGCCGCGGCCAGCGCCTTTTCGGCATCTACTCCTTGCAGTCGGCGCAGCAGTTTTACCTGCACCAACCCGGCCAATGCGGCCTCGTCGGCAGGTGATGACGCCAAGATCTGGTGAAACAACTCCTCAGCACCAGCTAGGTCTCCGGATTGGGCGCGTTCGGTAGCCGTGCTAAACCGTTCGTCTCCGGACGGTCCCGCTGCGGACTCAGCGAGTTGACTGCCTGCACCCCGAACTCCTAACTGGGCCGCTGCTTCCAGCACAGCAGTAAGCCAGCTACGCAGCTGGGGCTCGTCCAGAACGCCAGAGAAGCCGTCTATTGGCTGCGCCCCAGCAATCGCCATCACCATGGGCACGCTGGAAATTCTAAATGCACGCGCCAGTCCCGGACTAGCTTCGATGTCGATTTTTGCCAGTAACCACGCTCCTTGTGCAAGCACCGCTTGCCGCTCCAACACTGGGCTGAGCCGCTTGCAAGGCTCACACCACTGCGCCCAAAAATCCAGCACTACTGGAACTCGTTGTGAGGCTTCTACGACATCAGTCTGAAATGACTGCTCAGTGACGGTGAGTACAAACTCCGACTGCGCACCTGTGGCCGGCTGTGGAGTGGGCTTGGCTAACGATGACAGGTCAAGCGCACGCGCCCACGACGATGGTGTGGCACGAAGGCCGGCATCGGGATAAGTCTGTGGTGAATTTTTGGAGTACTGCATACGCCTAGTCTGTCACTTCACGCACCAGATCCCGCCAAGCCCTCTAGGGTAAGGAAAAGCGGAATTGAGCACAGCAGCACTGAATCGTGACCACCTGTACGAGTTTGAACGATATACCGCGATTTGAGATACCAGAGGCAGACGGAGCGCCATTAAGAGGTCGCGCGGGTTGGTCGTTCGTTGCGAGGTGGTGCCTGGTCGAGGATGGCAAGGCGGAGGAGGAGTTCATGCTGGATGCATGGGCGACGACGACAACACAGCCAGGCGAAGTGCCAGGGGACACCGCAGTAGAACAGCACCAATCCGCGCGACCTCTCAGCAAGAAAGGCGGCTTGCGCATGGCCGTCAAAAAACTGAAGGCCGCCAGGGCCACAGTCTGCGGCAATAGTCATGGGCTCGTAGGCGCCGCAGTCGTGCTAAGCCTACTGGCCGTACTGTCCATGCTCACCGGTTGCGGTGCTGCTCATCGCGCATCTGCGACCAAAGATTTCGCCGCGATTACTGTTCCCACCGGAATCCCGACACCGGCGCAAGCAACGCTGCGCCATGGCAGCTATACCCAAACCCGGAGTGGACTGCACATACGCGTAGAACTACTACATCGCATCGCCTTAGGTGACATCAGCGGCGCTGCCGCGCCAGACACGGCAGCGCTTGTGCAGACCAGCCTGAACTTGGATTCAGCCAGTGCAGCACTGCGTTTCCTCAGCGTCATTGTGCTGCGCAGCGCACCCCACAATCGGCCTCGCCAGTGGCAGAGTGCCCCTATCGTCAGTAACGCCCTCCCGCTCGGCGCGGGTGCGCGGTTAAAATCCATCGCGGTCAAACCGGCTGAGCTCCTGCACGGGCCTACACTGCGGGTGAGCTCAACCCAAATCATCGTTGGCTACGAGCTACCTGACAGCGAACACGTCGAGCAGATGCAACCCCGGCGGCTCACCGCAACACTGGTCGGAAACACGCTCGTTCCGCTAGAGGACGTGTCGACACACGAGCATTCCATGTATCGGGTAGCAGCACCTACCGTGCTGGCACTTAGCGCTTTAGGTGGAAAAGATCATCAACCCGATGGTGCCGGAGAAACACACGTGCACGGTTTCGTGGCATACGGCGGAAACCAGCGCTACGCCATCTCGGTGCAGAAGGGATATCAGCTGCGGATCGACACCGCGGCGAGTTCGCCATCAAGCTCACAGCAGCTACGGCTGAGTGTGAGTGGAGACGACGGCACTGTGCTGCAGAATGCTGGTAGAAGCGCATCGAACTACAGCAGCCCGGTGCCCAGCACCCAGAACTATCAGCTCGAAGTCTTCAGCGCCACCGCCGATCCGGCCAGCTACATTCTCACCGTGAACGTGACCGCACCTTCCCCATCACCCTCGAGCGGGAAAATTCTGCCCGAGCGTGCCACGAGCGGCAAAATACTACATCTGACATTTGACGACGGGCCTAATCCGCGTTTCACCGGTCAAATCCTCGACGTGCTCGCGAAGTACGGCGCAAAAGCAACGTTCTTCGTAGTGGGAAAGAACGTCGTAGAGCACCCGGAATGGATTGAGCGAGAGCTCCAATCCGGACATACCGTCGCCAACCACAGTTATAGCCACCCTCGGTTGACGAATATCAGCCAACAGGCCTTCGATGCCGAAATTGACCAGACAGCGCAAGCCATCGGTCCGCATGGGGCCAAGTGTTTAAGGCCGCCCTATGGAGCCGTGGATGCACAAGTGCGGACCCGAGCTGCCGACAAGGGCTTAGCCGTGGTGCTCTGGGACGTAGACACCCAAGATTGGCGGCGGGGACCACCCGAGCAGATCGCGCAATCGGTGATCGACGGAGCCGAGACCGGCAACATCATTTTGATGCACGACGGCGGTGGTAACCGCGACAACACCGTAAAAGCGCTCGACATAGCGCTAGCGAAGTTGTCCGCGCAAGGCTGGAGTTTCCAACCGATCTGTACATGACGGAGCCGTCTTCACGATATTCTAGATCTTGATCGTAAGTTTCTTCCCATGCCACGCCAATGTGGGATTTGGATAGACAACTCTGCGGGATTTGGATAGACAACTCTGCGGGATTTGGATAGGCTTGCTCTTTATGGAGCAATATGTGCCTAGATTAGTGGATAAACTACTAGCGCGTCGCATACAGCACCACCCTGCGCTTTTAATTACAGGACCCCGAGCAAGCGGAAAGACAACTACGGCAGCTCGGTTTGCTCATAGCGTGATTTCTCTGGATCAGCCTGCTTTAGCCAGCGCGGTACGGGGGGACGCGGATGCCGCTATTCGCGGACTTGAAGAACCCATTCTCATCGACGAATGGCACATCGTTCCGGAAATCCTTGGCGCAGTAAAGCGTAGTGTCGATAAAGACCCTCATCCTGGACGTTTCATCGTCACAGGATCGGTACGAGGAGACATAGACTCGGTTACCTGGCCCGGCACGGGCCGACTTCTGCGAGTGAACATGTTCGGTCTCACCATGGGCGAGATTGGCAGACACATATCACCAGTTCCGCTGTTGGACCGTCTTGCCACAGGGGAACTTGAATCCTTGCTTACCTCACCCCGACAAGTGCTCGACCTACGTGACTATGCCGAAATCTGCCTGCGCAGCGGGTTTCCTGATCCTGCCCTGCGTCTCCCATCCGAAGAACGTGGCCCATGGCTGGAAAGCTACATCGACCACTTGTTCACTCGCGATCTCGAAGAGCTTGCCCGGCGGCGCAATCCGGAGCTTGCGCAAAGGTTCTTCGAGGCTTACGCACTCAATACCGCTGGCGTAGTGGATCAACGGACGTTGCACGCCAGCGCTGGAGTCGCCAAAGCTACTGGCGAAGCATACGAAAAGCTACTTCGGAACCTCCTGGTCGTGGATGCAATACCCGCGTGGTGGAGCAACAGACTGAAGCGGCTCATCCGCTCACCGAAACGTTACGTCGTAGACTCAGCACTCGCGCTCGTCGCGCTCCGTATGGATATCCGCGGGCTGATGAGTGACGGCAACATGCTAGGTCGCATCCTCGACACTCTGGTTATGGCGCAGCTTCGCTCAACGATTTCATGTTGTACATCTGCACCGCGACTGTTTCATCTTCGACAAGAAGACGGCCGGCATGAGATAGATATTGTGGTGGAATACGGTGGTGGCCGAATCTTCGGTATTGAGATTAAGGCCACGAGCGCCCCCAAACAGGAAGATGGCCGCCACTTGGTATGGCTCCGCGAAGAATTCGGTGATCGTTTTCTCGGTGGGGCGGTGCTACACACCGGCCCACGGGCTTTTCTCCTCGAGGAGAAAATCGTGGCTGCCCCTATCTCCAGCATCTGGAGTTAGTACTGGCTATTGATGAGATTCCACAGCCGTAGTGGCAGGGCCGTAACTCGTCACATCTACGTGAGTGGGTGTTTCAACCACGGCAAGCAGCTGTTAGCAATTCACGCTCAACTGGCTAGCCGCGGCGCGACGACCAGAATACCGCAGCAGTAACCAGCCCACCGCAACGAAAACCAGACCTGACGCCGCACTTACCGGCACCAAAATGCGGAGCTCAGCTTCTGCATTCAGCACGTTGTTCAAACCGTTGAAGGCAACCCCAAGCACCCCGATAGCGGCCACCGTTATGCCGATCGCCGGCAGAAGCGCTCCCCCGCCATGCGCCGCGCCTGGACTCGGCCGCTCGGCCGCCCGAAAAACCCCAACCAATGCCACGCATAGCGCCGCCAGCAGCATCAACCATGGCAGCCGTGATGCCCACCATATGGCGCTACCCACAGCCGGAAGTGAGATATTGAAACCAATAAGCACAAGGTAGGCAATGAACAGTGCCGACAGGTGCCACAGGAATGTCGTCATCACCACAGCGTTGGCGCCGACCACATACCGCCACACCTTTGGTCGACTCAACCATCGTGAAACCGGAGCTTTTACCAACAGTGCCAGACCAATAAGCCAGAGCGCCTGCACCAGGATTGCTAATGTTGGTGGGTTCATGTTGGAAAATCGATCCCCTGGCAGCCCCACCATGGAGATGGGATACCAGCCGCTCACCACAGTAAGTACGGTGAGCGCGGCGAGACCGCCTACCGCGAAGATTGCGCCGACGCGGCGCCCCAGCGCGCCATCGGCGTAGCTAAAGCCTAATTGATGCACCGCAAGCCAGATAAAAATCACGTTCAGCGGAGCCAGGGCCGCAAGGTCAAACTGGAAGCGGGATACATCTACCACCACAGCCGCTATTATCAACGCCAGGCTCACAGCCGAGCCCCAATGCTCATGCAGGACGAACATTGGGGGCGCGAGTGCGATCAACGCCAAGTACACGCCAATGAACCACAGCGGCTGCACGGCGGTATCGGTGACCAGAGCTTCCAGCTGACCTTGGCGGCCAGACAGTTGGAACACCACCGCAATAGCTAGCCAGATCAGCAGAAAAAGCAGCGTAGGGCGAAGTAGACGGTTAGCGCGCGCACGCACGAAGTCGCCGTAACCGCCACCGCGAATCCGGAGCGACCGCACCCCGGTAGCGTGCACAAACCCACCGACGAAGAAAAACAACGGCATCACCTGCAGTAGCCACGTGAGCACCTGGGCACCTTTGAGTTGCTCGAGCGCGTTCGTCGTAGTCGCGCCGCCATCGTCGGTAGGCTGCACGACCGCCATCAGCCAATGCCCTGCCACTACCGAGCCAATAGCCACCACGCGCAGCAGATCAATGTAGCGATCCCGTCCGGGTGGCGTGGCGTCGGAGATTTCTTGCAGGCTTGCAGCTTTCACCGTCGGGTCTCCCAGGTTGAGTTGCATATTATGGTCTGATGACACCCATGGCCTCACCTCGCAGCCTGAGTCTCGTCAGCTGGACCGCAGACGACCTGCAGCAGCGCATGGATGAACTGCTCGACGTGTACGCGAGCGCGATGGGCTATCACCGCACCATTATGGAGTGGCGGCGAGGTTTCATCGCGTCCCACACCCAGCGCGTCGGCTTTCGCGCCGTCGCCACGCTCAGCAACAACCGGCTAGTCGGCTTCAGCTACGGCTATCTGGGACGCCCCGGCCAGTGGTGGCACGACCAAGTCCGGGCGGCTCTGAGCGTGGCGGCGTATGCGCAATGGTTAAGCGATTGCTTCGAGATCGTCGAGCTACACGTTCACCCAGAGGTTCAAGGCGCGGGAGTTGGCCAGCGCCAGCTCGCAGCGATACTACGCGGAGTACAGGCCCACACTGTGGTGCTTTCCACCCCTGAACAGCCAGCCGCTGCTCCGCTTTCACCAGCGTGGCGACTCTATCGGCGGTGTGGTTTCGTGGATGTGATCCGCAGACTGCGCTTTCCTGGAGACGAACGTCCTTTTGCGGTGCTGGGTAGGACGCTTCCACCAACCTGACGAGGTGGCCTGACTTTCAACAACCCTGTCGTCGACAACTTCACACAGACCATGCAATCAATTACGTGACGCTAGTAGTAAAAATTCATCCGCTTTAGCTCGGATGTAACCGACGCCAGACCTGCCGGGTCGCCGGAGAGCGATTCAGCGTGATGAAGTGCAGCCCGGGCGCGCCCTCGGCGAGTAGCCGCTGTGACAGCGCAGTGGCTACATCCACCCCAATGGCCTCAACCGCGGCCGGATCGTGCTCCACCGCGTGCAACTGCCGCGCCAGCTCAGGTGGAAATGCCGCACCAGACAGTTCCGCCATTCGTTCAATCTGCCGCACGTTAGTCACCGGCATGACGCCTGGCACGATCGGGACGTCGCACCCGGCGCGAACCACCGCATCCCGCAATCGGGTATAGCGTTGCCAGTCAAAGAAGAACTGCGTGATAGCGAACTGCGCACCGGCACGGCATTTGGCGATGAAGTGCTTGACGTCACTGGCAAAGTCCAGCGACCGCGGGTGTACATCCGGGAAAGCGGCCGCACCCACTACGAAGTCGCCGCTATTGGCAATCAGCTCCACTAGCTCGTGTGCGTACCGCAAGCCTTCCGGATGTTCCACCCATTCACCGGCCGGATTTCCTGGCGGGTCTCCACGCAGTGCTAGCACATTTCGTACGCCAACATCGGCGTAGTGTCCAATCACATTGCGCAGCTGCGCAATGGAGTGATTCACCGCTGTCAGGTGAGCCATCGGCAGCAAGGTGGTCTCAGCAGCAATTCTGCCGGTCAGCGTAACCGTGCGATCTCGAGACGAACCGCCCGCGCCATAGGTGATGGACACAAAAGACGGACTCAGGGATTCCAGCTCACGGATCGTTTGCCACAACGTCGTCTCCCCAGCATCGGTCTTCGGCGGAAAGAACTCAAACGAAAAACTCCGGCGCGGGGCGTTGATCAGATCCGCGACGCTAGCCTGTTTGCCGGGCATAACGGAGGCGGCACCTAAACCCACGAAAACATGCTCCTCATCCTCGTGGGCGCACCAACGAGTGGATAGGCGGCTCAATAGGCGTTGACCTATGCAGACGGACAATAGGTTAGCGTGCCAGCGTGGAGCTCTCAGCGCAGCAGGCCAACATACGTAGCGATGTCCAGTCAGCACTACGCAGCTTTTTCGCGCTGCGTGCACAGCAACTCGCAGATATCAGCGGTGAACTGCCCTCAGTCATAGCAGAACTTTCCCAGCTCGTACTTAGTGGCGGAAAGCGCCTGCGACCAACGTTTGCCTACTGGGGCTGGCATGGCGCTGGTGGTGGAGATATCGACCGCGAGGCGGCCGTGGCGGCCGCGGCAAGTCTAGAGCTGATCCAGGCGTGTGCGCTGATCCACGACGACGTTATGGACGGCTCGCTCACTCGCCGGGGTAAGCCCGCGATGCATCGACGTTTCGCGGCGCTGCACCGCGAAGGCTTCGGACGAGGCGATGCCGACTCCCACGGTGTGGCAGTGGCCATCTTGCTGGGTGACTTCGCGTTAGCCTGGGCCGACGAGCTACTGCGTGGGTCAGGCTTTAGCGATAGCCAGTTGTCTGCCGCATGGCCGATCTTTGAACAGATGCGCACGGAGCTAATGGCGGGTCAGTATCTCGATTTGGCAAGCCAGGCGTATGGCGATCATTGCGTGGCTCGCGCCAGGCAAGTCGCGGTGTTCAAATCAGCGAAATACACCATCGAACGCCCGCTTCACTTGGGTGCCGCGCTGGCTGCTGGCAGCCAAGACACTATGCGCGCCTACACCAAATACGGCATCCCGCTCGGCGAAGCGTTTCAGCTCCGCGACGATGTGCTCGGCATCTTTGGCGACCCAGCAAAAACCGGAAAGCCAACCGGCGACGACCTGCGAGAGGGCAAACGAACGGTGCTAGTGGCGGCGGCTTTTGAACGCGCTGACGCCGCACAACGCAGCGTGCTGGAGCGCGGACTTGGCGATGCTGGACTCACCGAGGCTGCCGTGGACAAGATCCGCGAGATCTTTGTCGAGACTGGAGCACTCGCTGAACTGGAAGTCATGATCAGTGCGCTCACCGAGCGCGCCTTGGACGCGCTGGAGGAAGCAGGCACGCGCGGATATATTGAACCTTTAGCACTTGAAGCACTCGGCGCCCTCGCCGTAGCCACCACAGCGCGGGTCAGCTGAGCTTGGCTAATGAGCCGACACAGAACTCTAAGAAGAATCTCTACTCATCATGCAAGGCCACGAAGCAATGAGATACGCACATTAGGGTCGAAATGAATAGCCACGGCTGCCATGCCACGATGGACAACGTGCAGCACACCGATCCAAGCGGCCACGGTGAGGTGCGTAGATCCACAGACACCCTCTTGCGGCGATCACGCTGGCTAGGACTGGGCGGCACTGTGCTGTTGGCCATCGGCGCGCTCGGGGTGGGAGTATTGCCGCGACCGGACCCGCTGGCTAATGCGCCAGTGCTGCGCCTACTGCGAGATGGCATCGGGGCTCCGACCAGCGGAGCGCTTGCCGTCATCGGCATGGCGCTCTGGGTCGTGGCATGGTGGTCACTGCGCCGTCGCATCGGCAACGGTCTAACCACACGCTGGATGAGCGTAACCGCGGCACTCTGGTCTCTACCCTTAGCGGTGGCTCCGCCGCTGCTAAGCCGTGACGTCTACTCCTACGCGGTGCAAGGCCAGCTCGCCGAGCATGGTCTCAATCCGTATGAGCATGGGCCGGCTGAGCTCAGCTCTAGCTGGGATACCTCGGCCTCGGCAGCATGGGATCTCTCCCGCACGCCATACGGCCCGCTGTTTGTGCTTATTGCCCGCGCTTGCGCCACGCTAGGTGAGCTCAGCGGTCATCTGGAAGTGACAATCCTGGCGTTGCGACTATTCGCTATCGCCGCCGTAGCGTTGCTGGCGGTGTACTTGCCGCAGCTTGCACGAAGCTGCGGGGTGGACGAAAGCCGCGCGCAATGGCTCGGGCTGGGGTGCCCCCTCGTGCTAGCGCACAGTATTTCTGGTGCGCACAACGACATCATCATGGCGGCGCTAATCGTGGCCGGACTAGCACAGCTGGCCCGGAGACGGCCGCTGCTTGCTGGGGCGCTACTAGGCGCGGCTATCGCGGTGAAGGCCCCCGCGCTGCTAGTGCTACCGCTCGCGGTACTGCTGGCCCTAGCCGTCGAGCGGGGCCGAAGCACAGGGCGTAAACCCAGCATCAGCAGCGCACTTGTGGTGATCGCGGCCGCGGTGGCCGCTCTCACTGTGGTGACAGTTATCGCGGGCTTTGGTTGGGGATGGGTGAACGCACTCCACGTTTCCAGCGGCAGTGTGCAATGGACTTCAGCGCCAACCAGCTGGGGCATCGCAACCCGCTGGTTAAGCGACCCATTCGCTACCCCATCAGCCAACGACGCGGCACTACGGATTGCTCGCGCGATAGGAACGGTGCTATTGGCTATCGTTTTGTTAGCCATCTGGGGGCGTGCGACGCAACGCGTGTACAACGCGGCACGCACGACCTACGTTAGGTCGACACCAAACAAGCACGCGTTACTCATCGACACACCTATCGATACAGAAAGCGTCCGATATGTGGTACGGGCCGCCGGGTTAGCGCTACTGGCCGCAAGCATTTTGGGGCCCACGTTCCATCCGTGGTATTTCCTGTGGCCGCTGATATTGCTGGCGGCCAGCACTCGCAGCATCAGCGGCCGAACCGCTGCCGCAAGTGCTGCGGCAGCCCTATGCTTCATAGCGCTGCCTGATGGCTACAATCTGGCTCGCTCGACAATGTCGGTAGGAGTCATCGCCGTAGTAGTCGCCACCCTTGTACTCCCAGCTAGTGCCCTGTTTGTAGCAGGCCGCCGCTCATATGCCGACCGAATAGGCGCATCCTAGCTTCACGGCGGCAGCCTCTAGACGCTTGTCCTGTGTCCACAGCTGAACGCCCGGGGTAAGTCTGGCTGCCGCGAGAAGCTGCGCATCAACATACCCAATTCCTATGCCGTATAAAAGCTCAGCGCTTATCAGCTTCATAACTTCATCATTGGTAGCTAACGTGGCCTGAGGTAAGGAGTTCAATAAACCGATGGTTTCGACGCGCTGGCGAAGATTGCCTAAAGCAAGTTCTCCTGTAACCCACGGATGGGCGCACACCTCTAGGCGTTGGAGTAGTTCTGTCAATAGAGAATTTTCGCTGCGGAAGTGATCCACCCAGACGGAGGTATCGACTAAAATCACCTTGCGTCGCTCTGGCGTCTAGGGGCAGCCTCCAACGTAGGATCGCTACCGCCTAATCGCGCAAGACGTCGTGCGCTTTCTCTTTCAATCAGCGCGCGTAGCCCTTCGCGAACTAGCGTGGTCTTCTCTGTGGTTCCAGTCAGACGCTTTGCTTCCAGCAAGAGCGCATCATCTAGGGCAAGGGTTGTTCGCATTGCCACTCCTTCGGCATCACTTTCATCATCTAATAATGACTCAACTAGTGCCATGTTAGCCCAGCAACACACCTGTCGTCGAACTCGACAAAACTGCTGTTTTTTAGCCTGAAATGCACGTTTCTGTCGAGTTCGACGACACAAACATGCATCCCTACAGCTCACTAACTAGTTCCCAGACGCGATCCTAGCTACAGCGCGAGCGCCTGTGCTCGACGCTTGACCTCACGTGCTTTAGGACCGTACAGCGCATCCACTGGCTTGCCGCCCAGCGATTCATCCGGGGTAAACAGCCAGCGCAGCATCTCTTCTCGCGAGAACCCGTCATCCCGCAGCACGATAAACAACCCCGCAAGGTGAGCGGCAACGTGTTCATCCGTGGGTACCAGCTCGCCAGGGATATACACCACTCCATCTCGGCGTAGCGCAAAAAGCTCACCCTCGGCAATCATGCGATGCACCCGCGTGATGCGCACATTGAGCCGCTGCGCCACGGCAGGAACGGTAAGCCATTCGTTAGAGGAGATCAGCTGTTCGTCAGGCATGATGAGAAACCGTACACTGGCCTTCGTGAACGTAACCACGAGCGACCCGATGCAGGGGATGTTGCTCGAAAAGCGCTACCGAATTCGCGGCAAAATAGCCCAGGGCGGCATGGCCTCGGTGTATGAGGCCTTCGACGAACGACTTGAGCGCCTGGTCGCCGTAAAGATCATGCGTCCGGAGTACGCAACCGACGCAGTGTTCGCCAGCAGGTTCATGCGTGAAGCCCGATCGACCGCGGCGCTCAATCACCCACACATCGTCGCAGTGTTCGATCAGGGTCACCACGACAACACCATGTTCCTGGTTATGGAGAAAGTAGATGGCACCACGTTGCGCGGGGTGCTGAAGCAGCGAGTGCGGCTGAACCTCGCCGAGGCGATCGGCGTAATAGAGCCTGTACTTGCGGCGCTAGCCCAAGCACACGAGCGGGGCATCGCGCACCGCGACGTGAAACCAGAAAATGTTCTGATCTCCTCGACTGGAATCGTGAAAGTCGCGGACTTCGGCCTTGCCCGCGCGGTAGAGAGCACTCATCAACTCACCAGCCGCAACACGCTGCTAGGAACCGTCGCCTACTTGGCTCCCGAGCAGATCACCAACGCTGAATCTGATGCCCGAAGCGACGTCTATGCCGTCGGAATTATGCTATATGAAATGCTCACCGGGGTTAAGCCGCATCAGGGAAGCTCGGCGATGCAGGTCGCTTACCAACATGTGAACTCCGATGTGCCGCCACCATCAGACGTTGTGGCACAGCTTCCACCACAGTTCGACGAGCTTGTTGCCGCTGCCACTCGGCGCGACCGCACTCAGCGGCTGGCTTCCGCCGGGGTTTTCCTCACCGCGCTACGTCAAACTCGGCTTGCTCTAGGCATCACTCCATTGCTTGTTCGGGCCGCTGATGAAGTGAACGGCGCGACTGAAGCTACGCCACCAGACCCACGATCGCGGGAAAGTGCCTCCGGACTGCCTCCTGCCGCCTCAGGTCAGCAGGAGTCCGCAGAGCCGCAGGAGGAGCAATCTACTGCTCCACGAAACGATCCCGGCCAGAGCCGGAAAGCACCCAGTACGGGCACCTCAGTGATGCCGCCGCTGGGCCAGCAGCAACTAGGCGGCTCACTCACAGGAATGCATCGCGGAACCGCCGCCCCAGAGATTTATCAGCCGCCCGAGATGCCATCCGAGCCTCCGCCGCTGGCATCCTCGGCAGAGGGCGCGCGGCAGGAAAAAGATAAAAAACGCAGACTCCTCATGACCGCGTTGGCCGCGGCAGTGGTGCTGGTACTGCTAGCTGGGGGGTTGCTGTGGTGGTTAGGCGGGCGCAACGACGTTACCGTTCCCCAGTTCATCGGGTTGGATAAAACCGCGGCGGAAAGCGTTGCTAAAAAAGCGGACATCAAGGTTAGCTACGGCACATCCAAATTTTCTGATTCGGTGAGTGAAAACGTCGTATTAGAGCAGAAGCCCGGTGCAAAACAACGCGTGGGTTCTGGCGACACCATCACGCTGGTGCTCTCGGGTGGGCCAAGGGTCCGCAGCGTACCTCAGGTGCGCGGCAAGACTCGCGACGAAGCTACAAAACTGCTGGAAGCCGAGCATTTCACGCCCGTTGTCAGCGAAGAAGAGAGCCAAGACATACCCAAAGACAGTGCAATCCACACAGATCCTGGCGAAGGTAGGAAACTTAACGTCGACTCGCAGATCCGGTTAGTAATCAGCAAGGGGCGCGGATCTACCCAAGTTCCTGATGTGGTGGGTCTAAGTAGGGCTGACGCCGTAGCTTTGCTCGCCGAGCACGGACTTAAAGCTACGTTCACTGAAGAAACAACCGACAATGACCCGAATAGCAATGCCAGAATCGACAGTGTGCTCCGGCAACAGACGGCACCTAACTCCACAGTAGAAAAGGGCAGCGAAGTTGTGCTGGTGATCTCTGGTGGCCCCGCTCAGGTTCAAGTACCCAACGTCCGCGGCTTGGATTGCGCACAGGCACGTGAGCTTCTACGCGGCGCGGGATTGAAAGCCAACTGTCAAGGTGCAAGTAGGGGCAAAGTCTTTTTCCAGTCACCCAACGCTGGTAGTACAGCAGAGCGAAAAAGCTCCGTGGCACTGTTCACGTTTCCCATTTAAGAGCGCTCGGTAATTGATGCTGTTCTACTGCGGTGTCCCCTGGCACTTGTGTCTCGGCTGTAGCCGAGGATATTGTCGTCGTCGCCCATACCTTCTCGGTATGAACTCCTCCTCCGCCTTGCCATACTCGACCAGGCACCACCTCGCTACGAACGATCAAATGCCGAACACTCTAACCGGCCGCAATCGTGAGCTAAGCCACTTCCCGTTGCATAATTCTGATCTTAGGGTCACTTTAGTTAGGTAAACCTAACTCAGTCGGGTGGACCGTGTACATCTGTATCTGCGCCCAAGTCCGCGAATGCGAACTCCGCGATGTCATCACCGCCGGTGCGCGCAACGTTGATGACATCGCGCAAGCCTGCGGCGCAGGAACCGGTTGCGGCTCCTGCACACGGCGAGTGCAAGCCGTGCTCGGCAAGTTAGCCCTACCTGAGCTCAAGAGCCTGTGCCCGGCAGAACTACGCTGAACCCACTATGCGGCTGCCGGTGCTCGCCGGTGCCGAGCACTAGTGATCAGGGACGGTGTCATGCAGGGCGATCCAGGAGTCTTAGAATTTCTCAACGAACAACTCACCGCGGAGCTCACCGCGATCAATCAATACTTCTTACATGCAAAAATGCAAGAAAACTGGGGTCTGGGCAAACTTGCGGCGCACACCAAAGCTGAATCACTGGATGAAATGCGGCATGCCGAGATCATTACCGACCGCATCCTCTTCCTCGACGGACTTCCGAACTATCAGCGGCTATTTGCTGTGCGGATCGGCGAAACAGTGGCTGAGCAGTTCAGCTGCGACATGCTGATCGAGCAGGAGGCCATCGACCGGCTGCGCCGAGCGATCGACCACTCCCGATCAGTAGGTGACGTAACCTCGGCGAAGTTGTTCGAAGACATCCTCGCCGACGAGGAGCATCACATCGATTACCTGGAAACTCAGCTGGAGCTGATCGCTAAGCTCGGCGAACAGCTGTACCTAAGCAGCTTAGTGGCGCATCCCACCGAGTAGTCCTCTTCTACTTCACGGTGGTTACCACCGCGCTTAGCCGCGAAACGGTACCGCTGTGAGCTTAATGAGTAATTCGCTGTTGTCGGCTGCCGCGGCGCGGTTCGGTTTGTGCACCCCACAGCGCTGACACTCGTGCAGCACCACGTAACGGCCTCGCTCATAGCGAGCCGCTACTGGACGCATCAGGCCACCACATTCAGCGTCGCGGTCTCCTGGAGCGTTGTCTACGTGGCGTGACCATAGGCACGCGGAGCAATGGTTCGTGAAACCCGAGCCGACTACGCTGCGCCCGCACGCGCCGCAGATGAAATCCTCGACACGGCGCTGAAACCGCGGCCCCGTAGTCATCCTGATACCTCTGCTAGCCCCGAAGCATGTCTGCGATCAAAAATGCCAGCTCTAGGGACTGCTGCGTGTTCAATCGCGGGTCGCAGGCTGTGTGGTAACGATGCACTAGCTCGGCATCCACAATGTCTTGAGCGCCGCCCAAGCACTCAGTGACGTCCTCGCCCGTGAGCTCGATATGAATGCCGCCTGGATGAGTACCTAAGCTATGGTGCACCTCGAAAAAGCCCAACACCTCATCAACGATCTGATCGAAGTGTCGGGTTTTGAGACCGTGGGACGATTCAACGGTATTGCCGTGCATGGGATCGCAGTGCCAGACCACCTGATGCCCACTCGCGGTCACCTTCTCCACGATCTCGCCCAGCACATCTCGAACTTTGCCCGAGCCCATCCGACTAATCAGCGTTAGCCGGCCAGGTTCTCCGAGTGGGTCGAGCCGCTCCACCAGTTCCAACACGTAATCCGGTGTGGTGGTAGGACCAAGCTTCACGCCGATCGGGTTGGCCAAGTGCGACAAAAAATCCACATGCGCACCATCAAGTTGGCGCGTCCGCTCCCCCACCCACAAAAAGTGGGCAGACAATCCGTAGACAATACCATCTTCGGCACGAGTCAGAGCATGCTCGTACTCCAAGATCAGCGCCTCATGACTGCAGTACAGCTCGGTGCTGCGCATCTCGGGATCGTCTACCCGGCACGCCCGCATAAAGCCCAGCGCCCGATCAATCTCGCTCGCAAGCTGCTCATACCGCGCGCCAGCCGGGGACGTACGAACGAAATCCTTATTCCAGTCATGCACCGCATGCAGATCGGCCAAACCGCCGCGGGCAAACGAACGCAGCGTGTTCATGGAGGCAGCCGAATTAGCGTAAGCGCGCACCATGCGGTGTGGATCAAGAGTGCGATCAGCCATGGTGGCGGCAATACCGTTGACCATATCGCCACGGTAAGAGGGAAACCCCTGCTCATCGAAAGCTGATGAGCGCGGCTTGGCATACTGGCCAGCGATCCTGCCCAGCTTCACTACCGGCATGCTGGCGCCATAGGTGAGCACAACCGCCATCTGCAGTAATGTGCGGATCACCCCGCGCAGATGGGGGTCGGTGTTACCGTCGAAGGTTTCCGCGCAGTCGCCGCCCTGCAGAAGAAATGCCTCGCCCCGGGCAACCTCGGCCAGCCGCTGCCGTAGCTGCACCACTTCAAACGGAGCGACAATTGCCGGTACCGTCGAAAGTACTTTGCCAACCTCGGCCAGTTCGGCCTGATCGGGCCAATCAGGCTGCTGGGCAGCAGGGAGCGAACGCCAACTTTCCGAAATCACACCTACGTCAGTCACCTGATCATTCTACAGTCTGAGCCGTTGGGCGAACGCTCACCCAAAGAAGACCTCAGCTTCGGCCAAACGCTCCATCGGAACCGTCTTGAGCTCTCGCGTAGCTTCCTCCAACGGAACCCGGATGATGTCAGTACCGCGCAACGCAACCATCATGCCCCAGTTCCGGTCATGCGCGGCGTCGATGGCGTGCAGGCCAAATCGGGTGGCCAACACCCGATCGTAGGCGGTAGGTGAGCCACCACGCTGCACATGCCCAAGCACTACCGCGCGCGACTCTTTACCAGTCCGTTCCTCAATGGTTTGGGCAAGCCACTGGCCAATTCCACCGAGCCGAACGTGACCAAACGCATCCTTCTCCCCGCTGAGCAGCACCTCTGCTCCTTGGGCAGGCAAGGCACCTTCGGCTACCACCAGGATAGGCGAGTACTGGGTGGCGAACCGGCTCTCCACGTGCTTGATCACCATGTCTAGATCGAACGGACGTTCCGGCACCAAGATCACGTTCGCGCCTCCAGCAAGCCCGGCATGCAATGCTATCCATCCAGCGTGGCGCCCCATTACTTCCACCACCAGCGCGCGGTGATGGCTCTCTGCCGTGGTGTGCAACCGGTCGATGGCTTCCATACACACCGTCACCGCAGTGTCGAAACCGAAGGTGTAGTCCGTGGCGCCTAAGTCGTTGTCAATAGTCTTAGGCACACCGATGACCGGCAAACCCTCGTCAGTGAGGCGCTTGGCCACGCCAAGGGTGTCTTCCCCGCCGATAGCGATCAACGCGTCAATACCCGCGGTACTCACATTGCGTTTAATTCGATCCGCGCCGCCATCAACCTTGAACGGATTGGTCCTTGATGAGCCCAAAATTGTGCCACCCCGCGGCAAAATGCCCCGTACTTGCGGCACACCCAACGGCGTAGTGTTTAGCTCCAACGGCCCCCGCCAACCATCACGAAACCCAACGAACTCGTGACCATAAACGCCTACGCCTTTACGAACGACCGCTCGAATGACCGCGTTGAGCCCCGGACAGTCGCCACCACCCGTGAGTACCCCGATGCGCATGAATCCGTTACTCCTTCATAGTTAGGTCTAGACCGATATGGATCGATACCGCACAGCTTGCCACTAACGTCGATTACGAGTTCCGCCGGGCGTTAAAGGGTATCTAGTGTTGTGTAATCGATATCGTCGTGTGTGTGCTGGGGCTCAGGCGGCGCCTCGCGGCGTTGTCGAAATTTCGGAGGTAGGACACCGCTACCTGAAAATTCTCCGCCTTGCGATCCATCCACCTGAACAACCAGCACCCAGAACGGAACATCGATTACACAACACTAGTGCCGTGCCGGGCGGCGGGAAAATTCCGCAGAGCTCGAAAAAAACATGCCCCCAAGTTTCGCCAAGCTCACGTCAGCTGAGTAACAAATCTGCAAGGATCACTACCACTAAGAGGTCGCGCGGGTTGGTCGTTCGTAGCGAGGGCGAAGTTGGCTAGCGCAGTCCTGGTCGAGGATGGCAAGGCGGAGGAGGAGTTCATGCTGGATGCATGGGCGACGACGACAACACAGCCAGGCGAAGTGCCAGGGGACACCGCAGTAGAACAGCACCAATCCGCGCGACCTCTCAGCTAAGAGTGTCCAACCTAATTCATGCGGCGCGCATCTGTCGGATAGTGATTGCCGCCAACGGGTGCGAAAGGATCGGGTATGCAACGCGGCAGCCCACGTATTCCTCCAGTGCTGCGGCGTGGCACGAACCCGATCAATCATCTAGCGGGCGGGCGTCGTCGGCTATCTCGTCCATTGGCGGAGGCGCTGCCGGCCGACAAACCGTACTTTTCGGCCTGGACACCCAGCCGAGCGCGAACTGTGGCAAAGCTTCTGGCTGGTCAGCTCGGCTTCTCCGGCGAGCCGGAGCTACTCCGGCACGGGAACAGCTCGCGCTTTCAACTCGGCGACACCACCGCTAAGCTCACCAACCCCGAATGTACCAGCCCCGAGGATGTGCAACGGGAGCTGGATTTTGCGCAGCTGTGCCATGACAGTGGCGCGCCAGTACTTACACCGCGGGAGAACACGGTCCGCACGGTCACACAAGGCGGCGAACAGTTCGCCGCCACGTTATGGCCGCATATCCCCGAGGCCGACAAGTCCGCAGACCCATTCCAAGCCGGTCAAGTGCTGGCGACGCTTCATCAGCTACGGCTGAACACTTCTATTGCCCAGAAGTTGGCCCCGGTCGACCCATGCCGAGTCATCGCACAGTTCATCGATCTGATCACGCCTGTAGCCACCTCAGCCGAGCGTACGCTCCTACGCGAGCGTGCCCAGCTTGCGCGTGCAGCCTGGGGCGAGCTCGCCAGTCATCGCGGTCTACCGCAAGTGCCCGTGCACCTGAATCATCACGATTCCAGCATCACCGGCAGCCCCCTACATGACGGCAAGCCCGGACCATGGATCGTTAACACTGAATGCTCAGGCCTTGGGCCAGCTGAGCTGGATCTGCTGCGTGTGCAGCTGCGAGTAGATCGCTTCGGAGCCTCGCCACATATCGTTGACGATTTCCGTGCGGGCTACGCCGCGGTAGCCGGCACGGAGGCGCTAAGCGATTGTCCTGAGCTGCTGCGCACTCTGCGCTGCGTGTGGGAGCCGTTCGTGATCGCGGAGCGCTGCTCGGAGTTGGTATATGACGAGCCTGAGCTGGAGGCAGAGTTCCATATTCGGATAGACAGCCTGCGCTATGAACCAGACGATCCGCACGCGCAGCAGTGGACCCACGTAGCTCACTAAGCGTTACGGAAGTTTCCAGTCAATAGGCGTAGCGCCTTGCTCGATCAGAGCTTGATTGGCGCGGCTAAATGGTCGCGAACCGAAAAACCCACGATCTGCCGACATCGGACTCGGGTGGGCACTGGCAATGATTGCGGTCTCGCCCAACGCCGGCTGCAGAGACTGCGCATCGCGCCCCCACAGGATCGCTACCAGCGGCACCTTGCGCTCGACCAGAACCTTAATGGCAGCATCAGTGACCTGCTCCCAACCTTTACCGCGATGTGAAGCCGGAGTGCCAGGGCGTACCGTAAGCACTCGGTTGAGCAGCAGAACTCCGTGCTCGCTCCAGGGAGTCAAATCTCCGCTGCTTGGACGTGGGTAGCCCAGATCCGCGACGTACTCGGTAAAAATGTTGCGCAGGCTGCCGGGCAGGGTGCGGACGTGCGAGGCAACAGAGAACGACAGCCCGATCGGATGTCCTGGAGTCGGGTACGGATCTTGACCGACAATAAGAACTTTGGTCTGCGCCAGCGGTGCGCTAAACGCCCGCAGTACGTTTTTTCCAGCGGGAAGGTACTCCCGGCCTTCGGCGATCTCAGTCCGCAGAAACTGGCCCATAGCCGCGATCTGCTCGGCCACTGGTTCAAGCTTGCGAGCCCAACTCGGGTGAATCAGCTCGGTGAGTGGTTGGGGGGTCATGGCAAAGAGTCAATCACGCCAAGGAATTAACCACGCCAACGAGTGTGGGCTAACAGCACGGCCGCGGCAGCGGCACCCGCGGTGGAAGTGCGTAATACCTGATCGCCAAGCCGCACCGCCGTAGCCCCAACCTCAGAGAATGTCTCTAGCTCCGTCTCAGTGATCCCACCTTCCGGGCCTACCACCACGGCAATCTGGCCACAGCTGGGAAATGGGCCGCTGGCAAACCGGCGGAGTGCGGACTCATACAGCACAAAAGCCGAGTCGCTAGCCTGGAGCAGCTGAGCTACCTCGACAGTCCCAGCCAACGGCGCAATCCTCGGAAAGTGCACGCGACGCGATTGCTTGGCTGCTTCGCGGGCAGTGTCGGACCACCGTGCCAGCGCTTTTTGGGCTTTGTCGCCATCTGGCTCGCCCCACCGCGCGATACAGCGCTGGGCAGCCCAGGGCACGATTTCGTCGACCCCAAGCTCGGTCAGCAGCTCGACGGCACGCTCAGCGCGATCACCTTTCGCGAGCGCCTGCACCACCACGATACGAGGACTAGGCACTGCGTGCTCAGCCGCTTCCCCGACTTCCAGAACAAGCCGATCGCGCAATACGGCAGTTACGGTTGCCGACGCGTACCGGCCATGACCATCAGTGAGCAGCAACTGCTCGCTAACTCGAAGGCGCCGAACCCGCGCGGCATGGTGACCTTCCGGACCGTCCAAAACCCCAGCACCTCGCGGCGGTATGGGGTTTGCGTAGAACACTGGCTTACTAGTGGCCATTGGTTTTAGTGGCTACTGATTCTGATGGCCACTGACTCTCTAATGACCATTGAGCGCGTCACGCATTTTGGACAGAAACCCACCGGCTTGCCGGATAGGCTCAGGACGCTCCTCGTCGCGCAGTCGCGCTAGGTCACGGATCAGTTTCTCCTGCTCCGGGTCGAGCTTGGTAGGCGTTTTGACTTCAAGGTGTATGTGCAAATCACCGCGTCCAGCGCTACGGAGATGCGGCACTCCACGCGCCCGAATCCGTACCACGGCACCTGACTGAGTTCCGGATTTGATGTCAATCGCTTCTTCGCCATCCAGCGTCTTTAATGTTACCCGGGCACCAAGTGCGGCCGCTGTCATCGGCAACGAAACCCGGCAATGCAGATCATCGCCCTTGCGGGTGAACACATCATGGGGCCGTTGATGCACTTCCACATACAGGTCTCCAGGAGGGCCGCCACCAGGACCGACCTCGCTCTCGCCAGCTAGTCGGATGCGCATGCCGTCTTCCACCCCGGCGGGCACCTTCACTCGCAGCGCTCGGCGCTCCCGTACTCGACCTTCGCCGCCGCAGGGTTGGCAAGGGTGCTCGATGATCGTGCCGAACCCTTGACACGCCGCGCACGGACGCGAAGTGATCACTTGGCCAAGTAGCGAACGCTGCACGCTTTGTATCTCGCCTCGGCCACCACACGTCTGGCACGTGTGCGGGTGCCTACCCGGTTCGGTCCCCGCACCAGCGCACACAGCACACACCACCGCGGTATCTACGGTGAGCTCGCGGTTGACCCCAAACGTGGTCTCCGACAGCTCCAAGTCCAGCTTGATCAGCGCGTCAGCACCCGGGCGCGTTCGTGATCGAGGCCCGCGCGAACGCGCGGCACCACCGTTGAAGAAGGTATCCATGATGTCTTGGAAACCCATCCCAAACGGGCCGCTATCGGCTCCGCCGTTCATACCCGACTGCGCCAACGGATCGCCGCCCAGGTCTACGATCTCACGCTTTGCCGGGTCAGATAGCACCTCATAAGCCGTCGATACTTCGGCGAATCGCTCCTGAGCATCCGCATCGGAGCTCACGTCCGGATGCAACTGGCGGGCAAGCTTGCGATACGCGCGCTTGATCTCCTCAGGTGTGGCATCCCGGCGCACACCCAATAGGCCGTAGTAGTCTTTGGCCGCTGTGCTCATAGTCTCACTCGTCACCTGAAATAGATTGTTGCCAAATCAGCTTGAACCGGACACTCTAATTGTCCACCAAAACCTGGCCCACATAGCGGGCGACCGCGCGCACCGCACTGATGGTGCCCGGATAGTCCATTCTCGTGGGGCCTAGCACCCCGAGCCCCGCGTAAACAGTACTTCCAGAACCATAACCGGTGCTGACAACCGAGGCCTCGCGTAGCCCCTCAACGGAATTCTCTCCGCCTATACAAATACGTAGCGCACTGGGCTCGCTGAGCTCACCGAGCAGCTTGAGCAGCACGACATGTTCTTCCAGTGCCTCTAAAATCGGATACACGGAGCTACCTAGTTGCCATGCTTCTCGAGTCAAGTTCGCGGTTCCAGCGAGCATGACCCGCTCCTCGGGCTGCTCCAGCACGGTTTCGGCCAGCACCGTCGATAGCGTAGCCATGGACGGACGCAACTGCGGCGGCGATTGGGCCACCAGCTGTTCCACTTCGGTCACGATGTCGGCCAGGGGCTGGCCAACAAGCGCCCCATTGATCGCATCCCGCAGGACACTGACGTCAGCTAACTGCAGCGGCTGATCGAACTCGATAGTGCGCTGCTCAACCCGACCAGTGTCAGTGATCAACACCGTCAGCAACCGCTGCGCCGACAGTGGCACTAGTTCTACGTGCCGGACGTTACTGCGAGTAAGACGCGGATATTGCACAACGGCAACCTGCCGAGTGAGCTGCGCCAACATGCGGACGGTGCGTGCCACTACGTCGTCGAGATCTACCGCGCCTTCCAAGAACTGACTGATCGCTCGGCGTTCGGCGCTCGAGAGCGGCTTCACAGTTGAAAGCCGATCTACAAATAGGCGATATCCCTTGTCGGTGGGAACCCGACCCGCACTGGTGTGGGGCTGGTAGATGTAACCTTCCTCCTCCAGCAAGGCCATGTCATTTCGTACCGTGGCCGAAGAGACCCCCAATTGGTGACGGGAGGCTAGTGCCTTGCTACCGACCGGCTCATTGGTGGAAACGTAGTCTTCAACTATGGCTTTGAGTACGTCGAGTTTACGCTCATCTAGCGGCACGCAACCTCCCCTCTTCACGGGTTCGTCTTGTGGTACTGAAACGGCATTTGAGTGGCCCTGATGGCATTCGAACGGTATTGAGTGCCAAGCATACGTGGAGTAAGGCTTTTCCGTAGGCTGTCGGTCATGAATCAAGATCGGGAACCACAAGCACACCCCGAGCCAGATCTCGGAGCCACCGGGAACCGTAGCCCCACTGAGCAGCCTAACCTCGAACAGCTCAACCTCGAGCAGCCCAACTTCAGACCAGGATTACTGCCGCTCTCGCGGACCGCTACTCCGGAATCCGTCCGGCAGCCTGCTTTGGGAATGCCCCCAACGCCTCCGGTGCCCGTATCTGAAGAGGACCAGCGCTGGAGCCTGATTGCACACTACGGCGCTAGCGCTCTCCTGGTGCTTACCGTCGGTACCGTCGGCTGGCTGGCCGGCTTGGTCACCCTGTTTTTGAAGGGGAACTCACCTATAGTACGGGCTCATGCCGTGGAATCGACGAACTTCCAACTTACCTGGGGAGTGTTCACTATCGTCGAGGTCGCGTTAGGTGTGCTCACTTCCTGGACCTGCTTCAGTGTGCTGCTTGCGCTGTCGGCGCTAATCTCCGGAGGATTTGCGTTCGTGTTCTCCATCATTGGGGGGTACCACGCCTCGCGCGGCGCGCTATATCGCTACCCGGTTAGCTTCCGCATCATCCAGTGAGCCTGCCCCTATCCGCCTCCTGACAACTTCATAAAAGTTGCTGCCCTGTTAGAGCGTCCACCACTGAGCCGATTGTCGCTGATCTAACTCGATCAACGAACGTGGCTCTGCCAAGGCCGCAGGAGCCGCCGGCCTACGAAGAAAGTGGAGCAAGGCGGCTCAAAACATGTAGAACGACGGCAGGGACCGATTGGTGCGCGCTCAAGGGTTCAGCTGAGCGAGGACGGTGTCAGCAAGTAGCCGACCGCGTAGCGTGAGGCAGGCGCGACCAGCGGTATATGCGTCGGGGCGGAGCAAACCGTCGGCCACGGCGAGCACTGCGCCGTCCTGGCCCGCGGCCTCCAGCTGGTGCAGCGGATATCCCTCTACAAGCCGCAACCGCAGCATCAGATCCTCATCGCGGCGCTGCCGCAGAGTGAGCAGCTCGCGAGCCTGTGCCGGTGAGCTACCTCCCGCCAACCGGGAAGCATAAGCGGCTGGGTGCTTTACATTCCACCAGCGCACACCACCCACGTGGCTATGCGCACCAGGACCAAGCCCCCACCAATTGCCGCCCCGCCAATACAGCTGATTGTGTCGACATCGATCCTCGCTCGTGCGGGCCCAGTTCGAGATTTCATACCAGCCCATCCCCGCCTCGCCGAGTATCTGTTCGGCGAGCAGATACCGGTCTGCCAGCGTGTCATGATCTGGGGCGGTCAACTCGCCACTACGCACTTGGCGCGCGAGCCGGGTTCCCGGCTCCACAGTAAGCGCATAGGCCGATATGTGATCGGGCTTAGCCGACACGGCTGTGCGCAAGGACTCCAGCCAATCGGTATCAGTCTCGGTGGGAGCACCGTAAATAAGATCTACATTCACGTGGGTAAATCCCGCTTGACGCGCCTGCGCGGCCGCGGCTACGGCGCGCCCAGGGGTATGGCGCCGGTCCAGTGTTGCCAGAACGTGCGGCATCGCGGACTGCATACCCAGCGAAATTCGAGTAAAACCAGCATCTACCAGAGCAGCCAAACTGCTGAAGTCCACCGACTCCGGATTGGCTTCCGTGGACACCTCAGCGCCCGACGCGAGGCCAAAAACACTGTCCAGGCGACGCAGAATCGTCGCCAAGTGCGATGCGGGTAACAATGTGGGGGTACCCCCACCGAAGAAGACCGTATCTATCTGCGGCAGCCGCGCCTCCGGCTTGGTGCCCAGCACCCGGCTGGCAAGCTCGATTTCGGCAAGCACGGCGCTGAGGTAGGAGTCGATGTCGGCCACGGTGCCTGTGGGGGCGGCGTGAGCTGCTAACTCGCTGAGCGTATAGGTGTTGAAGTCACAATATCCGCAGCGTGTAGCACAGTAGGGCACATGTACATAGACGCCGAAATGATCGGCGGGCTGACCCTGTTCCTCCCTTTGCACACCCTCCTCTCGCGCGTGCTCCCAGCGCAGTCCTGCTCGCGTGGACGTAGGCAAGCTGCCATCGCTGGGGGCTGGTTCACCTTCAGGTAGCTTTGCGGACATGGTTCTAGTCTGCTGGACAGTAATCTCTGAAGCATGAACGCACTCGTGCACAGCAGAATTCGCGGGCCGATAGCTCACGTGACGCTAGATTCGCCTAGTAACCGCAATGCGCTTTCGGTAGAGCTGATCGAACAGCTATGTAGCACGCTGCGAAAACTGGGAGCTCAGCCAGCCGTGCGAGCGGTGGTGCTCAACCACACCGGGAGCACGTTCTGCTCCGGAGTCAATCTACGCGCCGCATCGAGCTGCATCGAGGGCGTCGCGGAGCTGCTTGCCACAGTCTGGGAACATCCCGTTCCCGTGATCGCCGCCGTTTCCGGTGCGGTGCGCGGCGGAGGGCTTGGTCTACTCTGCGCTACCGACATCGTGGTGGCCAGTACCCAGAGCAGCTTCAGCTTCAGCGAAGTGCGGGTGGGGGTGGTACCTGGCACTATCTGGCCGCTGGTAGCAGGTCGCATCGCGGCATCGGCGCGCTACCTGCTTCTCACCGGGGAGACATTTAATGCCACCCAAGCGCAGCACATCGGTTTGGTCACCGCCACGGTCAACCCGGAACAGCTCGATGACACCGTTGCCACCTACGCGTCAGCGGTACTTCAGGGGGCTCCCGGCGCGGTCATGGCCACCAAGCGGCTGTTGCGCACGGTGGATACCCGGTTACCCGCCGAGGGATCGCTACGCGAGTTACTAAGACCACTAGCAGCGGCTTCGGGTGAGAAGTTTAATTTCACGGAGGCGCGCGAAGGCAGGGCAGCATTTGCCGATAAACGCAGTCCCAGCTGGGTACCACATCCGCAGCAAGACACCTAATGGCCAGACCACTGCCGACAGTAGCCATCGTCGCGATCACCCTGGTGACATGTGCCACACTACTCGCCGCCGCTGGCTACGTCCTGATGCGCTTCACCGACGTTCGAATTCCGTTTATCTCCGACACGTGCCGAGCCTATGCTGATGGCGATCATGTACAGCTGGAACCCGAACAGCTCACTCACGCCGCCACTATCGCGGCGGCGGGCACCATGTCCAGAGTCGGCGAACGCGGAGTGGCCATCGCCCTGGCTACGGCACTGCAAGAGTCCAAGCTGCGCAACCTGTCTCACGGCGACCGGGACTCGCTGGGCTTATTCCAGCAACGCCCCTCGCAGGGATGGGGCACTGCTGAGCAGCTGCAGGACCCGCACTACGCCAGCACTATATTCTTCTCGCGGCTGCGAAAGATCCCGAACTGGCGGGAGCTGGCGATCGCCGACGCCGCGCAAGCCGTCCAGCACAGCGCGCATCCGTCTGCCTACGCCAAATGGTCAACTGAGGCGACCACGCTGGCCGGCGCTCTCGCGGGAAAGCAAACCCGTGCAGTGACATGCCAGCTGCGGGAGCAGCTAGATTCCCACGGACAGACGAATGTAGAGCAGCTACGGAACGCGCTGCAACGCGATTACGGTGGTCTCAATCTTCACCTAATACAGGGGAATGAGCTGCGGCTGAGTTTGGACTTAAGCGGGGGCAAAAATAGCAGCAGCTTGCCGCCTGGTGGCCCAGTAACCGGATGGCATCTCGCACACTGGTTCGTGGCGAAATCGCGCGATTACGGGGTGCAGCAGGTCGCCTTTGATGGTGCGGCTTGGAGCGCCTCGAGCGGAAAATGGGAGTCGAACAAATCAGCACGACCAGGACAGCTCACGCTGCGCCTTTCCGACTGAACACCTACTGTAATTTCGAGAGCGCTCGGTTACGTTGCTCTGAATCCAGTCTCGGAAATCGGCTCTGCGCTTGTTAATACACCCAAGTGTAGGCGCGCAAAGCGCAGAGCCTCGGCGAGCTCGGCTTCTCGCTGTTGGCAATTCAGCGCGAACCGGGTACTCGCCTCTACCGCGACCGTGCCGGTGAAACCGTTGCGAGCCAGCCGCTGCAGCAGCAATGCGCACGGCTGGTTTCCCCGACCAGGCAGCAGATGCTCATCGCGGCTCTGCCCCGTGCCATCGCCTAAATGCACGTGGATAAGCTGCGCGCCCATCCGATCGGCGATGTGCAACGCATCTGACTGCGCCACGGACGCATGAGATAAGTCCAGGGTGTAGTGCCGATAACCACCTGGCACGCTCGGGTCCCAATGCACTGAATAAGGGCACCATTGGCGGGCTCGGGCCCGCAGCGGAAACATGTTTTCTACTGCCACCGCCACACCATAGGTCTCCTCGAGCTGGCGAAGCTGAGTGGCGAAACCACGGGCGTAGTCCCGCTGCCATCGAAACGGTGGGTGCACCACGACGATACGAGCGCCGACGCGCACCGCTGCCTGAACTGCCAAGTGGAGCCGAGTGACTGGATCGCGCGACCACACCCGCTGCGAAATGATCAGGCAAGGGCTATGAAGAGCCATGATTGGCACGCCGTAGCGGTGGGACAGCTCAATAAGCGCGTCGGTATCTTGACTTACCGGATCCGACCAGACCGCAACCTCTACGCCGTCATATCCCAGCGCGGCGGCAATTTCAAAAGCTGTCGCGGACTTCTCTGGATACACCGAGGCCGAAGACAGCAGCACCGGGATGTGGTTCACAACTACTAGCGTACTTAGAGACTGTAAAGAGCGGAATGCTGCTGGGACCGGTGTCTCACTGCAGTTATAAACTTGCCCACTGCCAGGTCAGTTGCTTGCTTGAGACAAGGGTGCGAAATGACAGCAAAACGGGAACAACCGCAGAAGGCGCAGATAACTTTTGGGAAGTTCGAGAACGTTGACCTGAGAGTGGCGCGTGTGACGTCAGCACCGCTAGCTGAGGGTACTCGGTTTCCTTGTCGAGTGATCACACTTGAGCTTGGCCATCTAGGGCAGCGTACCTCGGTCGGGCAGTACGCACTGCATACCGAAGCTGAACTTGTTGGCAAAAACGTTGTTGCCTGCATCAATCTGGGCCAACGAGAGATGGGTTCATACACATCTGAGGCTTTGGTATTGGGCGCCCCGCATCCCCAGAGCCCCGAGGACCAGTCCCAGGCCACCCCACTGTTCGTCTCGCCAGATGCTACTGCGGGCGACCAAGTCTTTTAACTCAGAGGGTGTGCCAAATAGACCCCTGCCGGCGTTCTCGTCGCCTTGTCTACCTTCGTAGGCGGCGGCTCCTGCGGCCTTGGCAGATGCCCTATTGGCGCACCCTCTGACCATCCCCTACGAGCACCCCTAGCGGGTCAAGGTATTGCCTGCAAGATTCTGGCGGGCTCATGCGGCGCGGGATTGCTCGGCCAGCTCCTGGTGAACTCGGCGCGCAATGTTTTCCACCTGCTGGACGCTCAGCACGGCCGCAGTGGGGCCATCTGTGGCTTGGCTGAGGATACGCCGCACAAGTGCTGAAGCAGGTATGTGTTCAGCAACGGCCCGAGCTTTAATTCTGTCGGCCAGATATGTGGGCACACGCACGGAGATCACGGCTTTGTCCGCCTCAGCCGCCTCAGCGGCCTCAGCTTCAGCGGCTTCAGCCTCTTCCTCGGCGACTTCAGCGCGAATGGCCTCAATCCGCTCGCGGTCGGCATCGGTTAGTTGTTGTCTCATGAATCCGCCTCCTTACCTTCCAAATATTCGCGTAGATCCGCACCCCGCGTCTTCCACGCGGTGACACCAGTACCTGTAGCGGGATCAATTATCACGGTAATAGCAAACTTGGCTGTAGGCGAATAACCGATGAGCCGGGTATATCCTGCTCGACTTTTCAGGTCTGGAGCACGAACGACCTGGTAGGGATCGGCGGCCACTTCCAAAGTCCAACCCAGGTCAATATTTGTCGCGCCCGAATACCGACTAGAACGGTTAAGGATGTGTTCGGCCTCCGTATAGTCCACCACAGATCATCTACCACGCTTACACTGTCACACATTTACTTACTTATCGCAAGTATGTGACTCCCGCTACCGCCCCTGGTTCTTCACCGCTTGCACTGCGGCCGCTGCGGCGGCTGGATCAAGGTATTGGCCACCGGGCACCCTCGGACGCAGCGAGGTATCCAGCTCGTAGCGCAGCGGAATTCCGGTGGGGACGTCCAAACCCACAATCTCGGTGTCGCTGATGCCGTCCAGGTGCTTGATGAGCGCCCGCATCGAGTTCCCGTGCGCCGCGACCAGCACGGTGCGCCCAACCAGCAGGTCGGGCACGATTGCGTCGTACCAGTATGGCAACGCCCGGACCAGGACGTCGGCAAGGCATTCCGTACGCGGCCGAGCCTCGGGTGGAAGTGTGGCGTAGCGGACATCATGGAACTGGGAGTACTCAGCGTCGGGCTCGAGCTTGGGCGGCGGTACATCGTAGGAGCGGCGCCAGCGCATGAACTGCTCGTCGCCGAATTGATCCCTGGTTTGCTTCTTGTCTTTACCTTGCAGTGCGCCGTAATGCCGCTCGTTGAGCCGCCAGCTCCGCCGTATGGGCACCCAGTGCCGATCGCAGCCGTGTAGCGCCGCTTCGGCCGTACGGATGGCCCGTCTCAGCAGCGATGTGTGCACTACATCGGGGAGCGCACCCGCATCAGCGAGCAGCGCGGCGGCGCGGCGCGCCTCGTCTTCACCCTGGGCGGATAGATCTACATCTACCCAGCCGGTGAACAAATTCTTGGCGTTCCATTCGCTTTCGCCGTGCCGCAGCAGAATCAAGGTGCCCGGTGACGACGTGGCCGCAATAGTCATAGCCATAAGCCTGCCAGAGCAGTCATATGGCAGCACCCACCGGCTGGGGTCAGGCTCGATAACGGAGGCTATAGAGCCTGCGGCCGCTAGATTAGACATCACCCGTGTCGGTTGAGCCCTCGCGATGACTTAGCGCCTCGAGCAAACTTTCTTGTAAGTACGTCAGGTGCTGATACATGGCAAGCAGTAACCTGGCTTGCTGAGGTCTTTCGCGCTCGCAATCCTCGGTCAGCTGGGCGAGCACATCGGTCTGGCTGTTGATGTCAAGCCGGATGCCCAACACCAGGCGGGCGTCCGTCAACGAGATGAGCCAGGTCTGAGCTTGAGCAGCAGAGAGTCGGATCTGTCCCTGCCCAGTTGGCAGGTCGGCTAGCACTTGACGACAAGCCGCGAGCTTGCCGGTGCGCAACGCGGCTTCACTGAACCGGCGAAGCTCGTTGGCGGCGGCCTGATCGTCACGGTAGCCGTCGGGGAACAACCGACGCAGTGCTGGATCAGAACGGATCGAACCTCCCTCAAGTAACTCAAGCACTTGCTGGAACACCTGCCGCATGGCGTCAGCTTCCAAGGAGGCGACTTCGGCCACATACTCCACGCCGGACTGAGTTGACGATTCGGCAGCAGCACCCGGCTGAGCGGTAGTGAATGTGTCTTGATGACGTCGATGAAACCCGCGGAATACGGTGGGCACGACCATCAACCCGTCCGCTGCAGCGTAGCCCAGAGCCCGTACGCGTGCAGCTGTGTTACATCGTGCTCCATTCGCTCCCGGGCACCAGAAGAAACCGCCGCTTTGCCTTTGCGATGTACGTCCAGCATGAGTGCGGTGGCTTTGGCTTCGTCATAGCCGAACAGAGTTTGGAAAACGTACGTCACATAAGACATCAAGTTGACTGGGTCATCCCACACGATGGTCGCCCATGGCCGCGCGGAGCATGCGGCCTCATTTACGTCAGGCTCCCGAACGCTAGTTGGTGTCGCCACGCCTCCATGATGCCATTTCCGGTTCGCGCGAGCATCATCAGCACACCTAGAGGTCGCTCAGGTGCGGCTTAACCACGGCGTGCCGTAGGGTAACCGGCGTGACCTCAATGGGGTTGTTCACCGATCGCTACGAGCTCACCATGCTCAGCGCGGCGCTAGCCGATGGCACCGCACATCGGCGCTGCGTTTTTGAGACATTCGCCCGGCGTCTCCCTCCCGGTAGGCGCTACGGCGTCGTCGCCGGCACTCAGAGGTTGATCGAAGCGATCGAGCGGTTTCGATTTAGCGACCAGGACTTAGAATTCCTACACGACTGTGGGGCGGTCAATACCCAAGCCCGCGACTGGTTGGCGAAGTATCGCTTTTCCGGCGAGATAACCGGCTACCCCGAAGGCGAACTGTATTTTCCGGGTTCTCCCGTGCTCACCATCAGCGGCAGCTTCGCCGAAGCCGTGATTCTGGAAACGCTCGTGCTGTCGATACTCAACCATGATTGCGCCATCGCCGCCGCCGCGGCCCGCATGAGTAGCGCAGCCGCCGGCCGCCCGTTGATCGAGATGGGCTCACGCCGAACTCATGAATACGCCGCCGTCGCGGCGGCCCGTGCCGCTTATGTAGCCGGTTTCTCCGCCACCTCCAACCTTGCCGCGGGCGCCCGCTACGGTATCCCCACCCAGGGCACGGCCGCGCACGCTTTCACGCTGCTGTACGGCAGTGAAGCCGAAGCTTTCGGCGCCCAGCTCAAGGCTTTCGGCCACGAGACCACGCTGCTGGTCGATACGTATGACATCAGCAACGGCATCGCTACCGCGGTGGAGGTTTCTGGTGGCAGACTCGGTGCCGTGCGCATCGATTCCGGCGATTTAGCCGAGTTAGCTCGGCAATCGCGGGCTCAACTGGACGCCCTCGGTGCCACGGATACCCGCATTGTGCTCTCCGGCGACTTGGACGAGTACAGCATCGCCGCTCTAGCCGCGGCTCCGGTGGACGCCTATGGGGTAGGAACGGCGCTCGTCACTGGCTCCGGAGCCCCAACCGCAGGCATGGTGTACAAGCTTGTCGAAGTGGAAGGTAAGCCAGTGGCTAAACGTAGTCAGCACAAGACCACCGTGCCAAGTCGCAAGTATGCGCTCCGCCGACATCGATCGACCGGAACGGCAATCGAGGAAGTACTGGTCACTGGCGCGCCACCGCCAGTGAGAGAGCACGATCGCGCGCTGCAGCGTCCATTCATGTTTGAGGGCGTCCGGGTCGCGCAACCTCCAAGCCTGGTGGAGTCGCGTGAACACTTGGCGCAGCAGCTGGTCACACTCCCGTGGGAAGGGTTGCGGCTTTCGGCTGGAGACCCCGCAATTGGAGTGACATATGAATCGGCTCAGTAGTCAGCCGCTGAAGGAGGCACCATGACCACGTTGGACACCACGCTGCAGAAACTGGCGGCCACAGCTGGACAGCCGCTGCGCGTACCCACGCCTGGCGCTGCCATCGAACCCGATCCGCTAGGACAGCTGGACAAGCTTCCACCAGTAGTCCGCCGGGCGTTGATCATCGTTGATGTGCAAAACGACTTCTGCGAGGGTGGGTCGCTTGCGGTCTCCGGTGGAGCGAACGTGGCACGCGAGATCACCGAAACGCTGGAAGCAGATACCGATAGCTGGGATTTTGTGGTCGCCACGCGAGACCACCATATCGACCCCGGTGCGCATTTCTCCAACGCGCCCGACTACCAAACCAGCTGGCCACCGCACTGCGTGACGGGTACACCCGGCGTGCAGCTACACCCGGCGCTGTCCACCGATCGGATCGCGGCAGTGTTCGATAAGGGCGCATACACCGCGGCCTACTCGGGCTTTGAAGGTAAAGCTGACGGGGTAGAGCTGCGCGACTGGCTTGAAGATCGCGAGGTACGCGACGTGGACGTCGTGGGAATCGCCACCGACCACTGTGTCCGAGCTACCGCGCTGGATGCCGCGCGGTATGGCTTTGCCGTGACCGTGCTGCTGGACCTGACCGCCGGCGTCGCGCAGGCAAGTGTGGAGCAAACGCTCGTCGACCTGCGGGAGGCAGGCGTACGGCTGGTCGGCGAAGGACATGAGCCGTTCAGCCCAACCTGACCTCACCACGCCGGCAGACTAGTCTCGGCTTACCGGATCATTTTTACGCCCGGTAAGGCCTGGTTATGTAAAAGAACTACCAGTTGCGACGCTGGTAGTCCTAATCTGAGTATGGGCGCTGCGGCTTAGGAATAAGCGACACGCATCAGCTCGATTTTCGGCTCTAGGAGCGCTGTCATGGACATCAGCACGATTCTCAAATCCCTCATCGCGCTCATCGTGGCCCTGACTGCCGGCACGGCCCAAGCGACTCCTAGCGATGCGCCAGACCCAGCCACCGTTCCTATCACTAGCGTCCATGCCCCGGCCTCGCCCAACGGCATCACGCCCAGCGTTACCACAACTGACAAGCCCAGCACTGCCCAGCCAGTTGTCTCCCCCTCTGTCACTAATGTCACCGGCACGTCTGCGGCAGACGCTCCTACTTCCAGCGGCGGTCTCACCCCAAGCGTGGCCAACTCTCCCATCTCTGGTGTCGGTTCTCCTATTTCTGGTGTCGGTACCACGTGCCCGCCAGGCTCCTCCATTCCCTCCGCAGGCGCCCCGCCATCGACGCCCTCCCGTGTCGATGCCCCCGCTACGGCACGCCCCCGCACCTCCCGTGGTGGGGATGCATCCCTGACGCCTCAGCGCGCCTCATCTGGAGTGAATACCCCAGGCGTCATGGCCTCTCCGCCTATGTCTCCGGCGGCCTACTCAACCGACGGACGCTCAGTCACCGAAGCAGCCCAAGCACCAAGGGAATACAGCAGCTCCCGCGATACTTACGCCTCTGGTGCCGGCTCACGTGGCGGTTATGACCCGAACGCCACGGGTACAGCACAGACGGAGAACTGCGTACAGCCTGGAGTGTCCTCGCTCCCAGTTAGGAATGTCGCGGATGCCCAGCCAGATTCATTAGCTCCGGCCGCACGGGCTCCACAGGGATCCGGTGGTCGGGGAGGTCGTGGGAGCCATGGTTCTGGCGGTCGCGGTTCGCGGGGCGGCCCTGGTTCGCGGGGTGGCCAGGGAGACGCCCCGGACTCGCAGGGTGTTGCCGCTGGTCCGCCGGCCGCCGGTCAGCCGGTTGCCGGCGCGCCAGCCTTACCGGCTACTAGAACTGGAGGCGCTCGGGGGTCCAACCACCCGGACGACTGCACCAAAGCTGGCGCCAGTACCAGTGGTAGCCCACTCCGCATCACCCAAAGTGGTACCTATGACGGGACGGGCAAACCCCCAGTTGGCGCCATTGACATCGAAGCTGACAATGTCGTCTTGCAAGGCTACACAGTATGCAATCCCAATGACACCGGAATCACAATCGGTGAAAAAAGGGGCGCAAATAACGTGACCGTAAGGAACAACACGGTCTCCCATCCGATGGGTCACGATGGCGATACTCTGCGTTTCTTCGGCAACAACATCACGATCCAGCACAACACCTTCGGTAACACTGACAACGTCGGCGGCAAACGCCACGCCGACTGCATGCAGACCTTTGTTACTAGCACAGTACCCAGCCAGAACGTGACGATCGACAGTAACGTATGCGCAAACATCGCCAATATCTGTCTCATGGCCGAAGGCGCCGGCAGCAAAAGTGGTGGCCAAGGCAAGGGTCCCTCGTCGAACTGGAGATTCACCAACAACACCTGCCAGTTCGGGGCCTCTCAAGGCCTCCAACTCGAGTCAGTGTCGAACGTCACGGTCACCGGAAACACCTTTTCTGGGCATTCAAACAAGGCCGTTAGCTGTGTGCGATCCTCCGGGATTACCGCGAGCGGCAATACGGGCAATCCAACTGCAGCCCAAGGCTGCGGTGGTGACAGCCGCGCGTAACCAGCCGAACTAATCCCGTCGCGCCACAGCCACGCTATAGGTGCGGCAGCTCGCCGCCAACGTATAGAGCAGCTTCTCGACGATCCATACTCCCTAGGAGTCGGCCCTGACATCACTGATCCAAAGATCATGCGTCAGTCTCGTCGATGACCACACCAGTAACACCTAGTTGGGACTTATCCGAATATGAGTCTCCCGGTCACCGATCAGGTAGGTAACCTTCCTCTTTGTCGACGAACTCGACAGTTTTGTCGTTTTAGCCGTTCAAAATCGCGGCTGGCTCATTAACTACAAGAATGTAGTAAACATGCCGCAGCGCTGTTGCGCGCGATTCGTTAACGCAGGTCTTGAGCCGAGTTGCCGCGCTGGACCCGTAGACAAGTCGGCAATACGGGCTCGAGACCATGCTGTTGTCTTTATGGCCGGTTTATCCAGATGCCGAGACTTTGGCGCTCGCCAGAAAATCCGCTCGAACACCGTCGATACCGGAGGGAATTTACAATCCTCTATTCCGATATCGGCCGCCCCACTGAGTTCTCTTTACGAGTCTCAGCGGCAAACCACGCTACTTTGGGGCCGGTAACTCAGCCCGGTTCGGTGATCCGGGGGGCATCGGGTCTTGGCTCAGCCACAACTTTGCGTGACCATGCCGCTAGGTGGGGAAACTTTGCCTCAAATGCGGGCCGCTCGGAGCGGATGCGCGGCAACTTCACGAAGTTATGCCGGGGCGGCGGACACGAGGTTGCCCACTCCAAAGACGCCCCGTATCCCCACGGATCGTCAACGCTGACAACCTTCCCCAACCGATAGGACTTCCAGACATTCCACAGGAACGGGATAGTGGAAATACCCAGAATGAACGCACCAATCGTCGAGATCGTGTTCAGCGTGGTGAAACCGTCGCTGGGTGAATAGTCCGGGTATCGGCGTGGCATGCCTTTATTACCCAGCCAGTGCTGCACCAGGAACGTGGTGTGGAAGCCAATGGAGGTGAGCCAGAAGTGAAACTTGCCGAGCCGGTCATCGAGCATGCGGCCGGTCATCTTCGGGAACCAGAAATAGATTCCGGAGTATGCGGCGAAGACGATCGTGCCAAATAACACGTAGTGGAAATGCGCCACCACGAAATAGGAGTCTGATACGTGGTAGTCGATCGGCGGTGCGGCCAGCAACACACCCGACAAGCCACCGAACAGGAACGTCACTAGGAAACCGAGAGCAAACAGCATCGGCGTCTCAAATGTCAGCTGTCCCCGCCACATGGTTCCGATCCAGTTGAAGAACTTCACCCCAGTCGGAATGGCGATCAGATAACTCAGGAACGAGAAGAATGGCAAAAGCACCGCACCGGTAACAAACATGTGATGCGCCCACACCGTCATCGACAGCGCAGCTATCACCAGCGTCGCGCCCACCAACCCGGTGTAGCCGAAGATAGGTTTGCGGCTGAAAACCGGAATAACCTCGGAGATGATGCCGAAGAACGGTAGCGCGACGATGTACACCTCAGGGTGCCCAAAAAACCAGAACAGGTGCTGCCACAAAATTGCGCCACCGGTTTCGGCGTCGAAAATATGTGAACCCAGATGGCGGTCAGCTAACAGTGCGGCTAGGGCTGCGGCAAGGATCGGAAACACCAACAGCACCAACAAGCTGGTGATCAAAATGTTCCAGGTGAAGATCGGCATCCGCCACATCGTCATCCCGGGAGCTCGCAGGGTGAGAATGGTGGTGATCATGTTCACCGCGCCCAAGATGGTACCCAGACCAGAGATCATCAGTCCGACGATCCACATGTCGGCGCCCACGCCTGGAGAATTGATCGCGTTGTTCAGTGGGGCGTAGGCGAACCAACCAAAGTCCGCGGCCCCGCCCGGAGTGGCGAACCCTAAAATGACGATGCCACCGCCGAAGGCATAAAGCCAGTAGGCGAAAGCGTTCAGCCGCGGAAACGACACATCGGGAGCGCCGATCTGCAGCGGCACAATGTAGTTAGCAAACGCGAAAACCAGCGGGGTAGCAAATAGCAGCAGCATGATGGTGCCGTGCATAGTGAATAGCTGGTTGTACTGTTCGAAGCTCAGAAACTGCATACCCGGACGAGCCAGCTCAGTCCGCATCAGCAAAGCCATCACGCCACCGATGACGAAAAAGGCGAACGAGGTCACCAAATACATGATCCCGATGGTCTTGGCGTCGGTGGTCCGCAACATCTGCGACAGGAACGAGCCTCTAGCGGGCTGTCGCACCGGATAGGGGTGAACCTGAATAGGCGCTGGCGCAATGGTCACAGGTGGTGAGAATAGTCTTCGTTGGCGATCAGCTTGCGCTGGCCCTTGTGGTTAAGGCACGCCACCAACTCTGCCGCGCCTAACGACAGATAGGCTCGCGGGCGCGATGATCAGTTGTGATGTTTTGAGCATGTCGGCTGTTAGCTCGACAGGCTTGGACTAACCTTTCCTATAGCAGCACACACCACTAAGCTCAGGCGAGATGAAACTGACCACCACATCGATGAGCCCTCACGGAATTTATCGTGCTACGGAGAATCTGAGCCTGCCCGTATGAGTCGAACATCCAGCTCGCGTCGCAGTCTACGCAAACCTGCCACGAAGAAAGCCACCGCTGCTACTACCGAGCAGACGGCGTCCGACACCGCAGAGCATGCGCAGGCGAACGAGCCAACTCCCGACGATACGAGGGCGCAGACACCCACGGTGCCCACTTGGCCCGAAGCGATCGAGGCGATGAATCGGCTCGCTGTGCTACTAGAAGAACGCGGCGAGGTTGCCGACGCGGTGCTGTGGTACGCCAAGGCCGCGGTTGCCGGAGACTTAGCGGCCGCGTACAACTTGGGGTTGCTATACCGGGATTTGGGTGAGACCGAAGCAGCCGGCCAGTGGCTGTCGCATGCGGCAACCGCCGGTGACATCGACGCGGCATACGCTCTGGGTGCGCTGCTACTGCAGCAAGGCGATCGTAGCGCCGCCGAACGGTGGCTGACCGTGGCCATGTCGGCGGGTGATCCAGATGCCCTCAACGCGATGGGCGTGCTGCGCCGAGAACGCGACGACACCCCGGCGGCAGAAAATTGCTTCCGGCGTGCTGCTGAAATGGGCAGCTCCAGTGGCGCCTACAACCTGGCGATGCTGTTGCGGGAGAGCAGCCGGCCAGCCGACAACGCCCAAGCGCGCAGCTGGCTACTTACCGCAGCCGATGGCGGGGACCCCGACGCCGCCTACAGCGCCGCTATCTCTGCTCGATCCGGTGGCGATACGGAAGCGGCCGAAAAGTACTTCGGTATCGCCGCTGAAGCCGGAAGCCTCAAAGCGGCGCACACCTTGGGCCGGTTACGGCACGACCGCGGCGATCTGGGTGCCGCGGAGCGTTGGTACCGAGTTGCCGCCGAAGGTGGCCATGTCAATGCCATGAACAACCTGGGTGTCTTTTACGGTGACCTTGGAGATGCCCAGCAGGCCGAACATTGGTATCTGCGAGCAATTGAGGCTGGGCATCAGCCCGCTGTGTACAACTTGGGAGTGCTGTTAGAGCAGCAGAATAAACTGAGCCGCGCCGCGGAGTGGTATCAGCGCGCCGCCGAAACCGGAAACTCTGATTCCGCATACAACCTAGGGGTGCTACTTCGCGACAAGGGCCGAACTGGCGAGGCGGAGCCGTGGTTCCGGCAAGCCGCCACAGTTGGCGACAACGATGCCGCGTACAACTTAGCGGTGCTACTCGCCGAACGGGAAGAGTACAGCGAAGCTCAGATCTGGTTTCAACAGGCGGCAATCGCCGGAGACGCCGAATCAGCTGAGCAACTTGCGGTGCTACTGGAACGCCAAGGGAATGCGGCACAGGCACAGGAGTGGCGAAACCGTGACATGTTGGGCGAACAAGGCTCGGGGCCAGTGACATTGAGCACTCTCCTGAACGCCGAACCGTCAAGCGCGACAGCATGGATGCCTGAACCGGCAAAACCAGAGGTGTCGGAGCTCGAGGTGCCGCAGTCGGAGGCGTTGCAGTCGGAGGCAGCGCAACTCGAGGTGCCAGAACCGCAGGCATCTGAACCGGATCCATCTAAGCAGCAGCCCTCAGTAACCGAGCTCTCCAGCAGGACCGCCTAAGAGGTTGCCTAACTGATCAACGAGAGAGGACGAAGCAGTTGCACAAGATCACCCCCTGCTTGTGGTTTGACACCCAAAGCGAAGAGGCAGCGAAGTTCTATACCACGATTTTTAAGAACTCCAGGATCACCGACATTGCCTACTACGGTGAAGCTGGGCCCGACCGCAAGGATCAGTCATGACAGTGACCTTTGAGTTGGACGGCCAGGAGTTCACCGCATTGAACGGCGGCCCGCAGTTCAGGTTCAACGAGGCCATATCGTTCCAGGTGAGTTGTGTGACGCAGCAAGAAGTCGACGGTCTCTGGGGCAAGCTTTCCGCGGATGGAGAAGAGGGCCCCTGCGGTTGGTTAAAGGATAGATACGGCGTGTCGTGGCAAATTGTTCCTACAGTCTTGCCGAAGTTGCTCAAGGATCCCGACTCGAAAAAATCACAAAGAGTCATGCGAGCCATGCTCGGCATGAGCAAAATCGACATTACCGCCCTGGAACGCGCAGCTGAGCAGCCATAGATGTGGCCCACGCCGCCTAGCGAGAATACGACTCAGCCGTGCGAAGCCGATCCACTACAGTTTGACACCTCAGCCTGTCTATCCCGCCACCTGACTACTGCACGGACAGATGCACGTGATTGGTGTGGGCAGCCGATGGATTACCACCACCAGAATACGAACGCCATCCGGTAGATGGCAGCCAAATCTGTCGATACCAGATAACATACAACACGCCAAGACGCTCATTATTGGAAATGAACCATCCCGCGAGCCGGTTACCGTACTCCTTGTCGCCGCCAGAAGCGGCACCCTCAAAACCACCCGTAGCGGCCGCGAAGTCACACGCTCGGCCTTTGCCGTGTTCACCAGAGCGCTCCACGCGGTAACATCTGGTATAGCGACTAAACCCCGCGGCACGTGCTTCATTAAAGGCATGCAAAGTGCGCGGAGTAAGACACCCATTCGTAGTGGGATCCTTCACCGCGCACGACTCTTGAGACCAGGTTCCGTCGGGGTTACGTGGAGCGGGATCAGCGCTCGCGGCGCCACCGTCATAACCGGCTGTGCTTGATCCGCCAAAACGCGCAAGAGCCTTCTCGGCATCGGCCTTACTTTGGGCCATCTCTTTCGCGTGTTGCTGCTGCTTACGAATCTCTTCCTTGAGCTGCTCGCGGCTGTCGGTCAGCAATCTTCGCTCGTACGCCGCATGCTTAATCTGCTGAGTGTCACGGTGGGAAAGATGATCTACGTACGACAGGCGCTGCAGAAGCTCGGTGAATGTAGCGCTCTGCAACACAGAGGACAGTAATCTTAGCCCGTCTCCACCATCGATATATGCCGTGGCCGCGACGCGCTGTAGGTCCCGGCTACTTAAGGCTGCTTGTTCTTCTAACTTGGCGATGCGGCCATTAAGCTCTTGATCCTTCCGCTGTGACGCCTGAAGTTGCGCTTTAACTTCCACATAACCGCGCGAAGCAGTCTCCAGCGCCTTATTCAGCGCTGAACTACCACCCTCAGGATCGGCGGCAGCAGGGCGGCTCGGCGCCGAGGATACTGGCGGCACCGCCAACAACAGTGCGGCCACCACGGCGAAAGCGCAGCCCACCACAAGATGGATGCGAGAAATGCGGATTAAGCGCACGATCCAAAAGTCCTCATCCGGTCTTCACGCCTATGCAACGCCTTTAACGCGAGGCAACCACGTAGGCAGAACACAGCTAGCCTTGGTATCTAGAGGCAGTGAGAATACCGCTGTGCCCAGCGGCCGAGCCGGCGTAACGGATGAAACACGGTAACAACTAGCACTCAAAAGCTAAATAAGTTGGCTATCAATTCGTGCCAAAACCGGAGATACCGACTTGTTTCGACCCGCTATGGTCGCTGCTGACTCATTGACCACCTACTAAGCACGGCGAAGGATATCTACCGTGACTGAAAGCGCCGCACAGCTACCGCCAAATACCATGTGGTTTCGCCGTGACTTGCGGTTAGCCGATAAACCCCGCCTTGCTGGCCCTATCAACGCCAGAATCGACATACACCGCGTCTAACCGCCACCGGCGCAACTTCACAACTCACGTTAGGAGTTCCCACGGTCTGCTATTGCACGCCAGCGCGCCAGGTTTAGCCGAGCGTCCACGAGCGCATTGTGCGCACCAGGACCAGGCGTCGGAAGTTTTGGCTCACCCCGATCCTCCCAGCGCTGTCGAAGCTCTCGAGTGAAACGTGGCAGCTCGCGCGGCAGCGCCGGCATGCCGCCCCACAGCTGACACAACGCCACGTGATCGTAGGCTGCATACCAGGCCCAGAGTTCCACTCGCTCACCCGGTTCGGTCAGGAACGTCAGTAGCAGGTCGGCGATACTGGCTCGCGACTGCCACGCGGAGTGGTTTGGCGAGGGTAGCTGGTTCAACACATTGGTCCGCACCCATGGAATTGCCCGCCCTGGATCAAATTCAGTGGAGATTGCGTAGAATTCCCGACCACTTTCGTCAACAACACCAATAGAAACCAGATCAATGGTGATGCCGTCTTCGATGAACTCGGTGTCGTAAAAGTATCGCCGAATTCGTTTTTTTGACTGTGGATTTTTTGACTGTGGCAATCTAGCTTTCCCTCACATCAGAACGAGCCCCAACGTACCCGCGGTAATCATAGTGATGGCGGCAAGTTTCACCACGAGATGGTCACGGCTGATGTTTTCTTTGATGAGGTGGGAAAAAGTGACTGTGAGCAGCGCGCCGATAAGCACCATGTACACCGACTGAGTGCTCGTCATCACGGCCGAGACCACCGCTACTGGAGCTAGCAGCAGCGCATAATTTCCTGCCAGCAAGCCGCCAAAGTGTACGACTTCATTAATCTGCGAAAGACCCAGCGCCGCAGCTCGCTTGCGGCTCATGGTGAGTAGGAATGAACTCCGTGCGCTGCGGCTGAAACAGAATACAGCGGCTCCGATCACGAGCGCGCAACTATAGCTGTAAAACTGAGTAGCCGCAAAGTTAGTATCCCTGGCGACAAACTTAAACGATACGAAGCTCACTGATGTGAGCCCTGAGGACATCACCATTAACAATAGAACCTGTGGTCGCAAATTCCACGCATTGCCTTTGGTATCTAAGGTTATGATGAGCGATCCCGCAATAATCACCAACCCGGCCAATATCTGGATTATGCGCAGTCTTTCGTGCAGAAAAAGGAGTGCGAGTATATAATCGAAAACTACTGCCAACTGAATTAACGCCGCAACCAGTGAGGCATCAGCGATCGCGATAGCCTTGTAGTAGAAATAATATGAGGTTGGTCTCAAGTGGTGGGTG
>QHCE01000034.1 GCA_003243955.1 Acidimicrobiales bacterium
CCTTGGAATAGATCATCTAGAGAATGGTCAGCTGACCGGTCTACTGTCCCGGCGGTCGCAGTGGCGAGTAAATGGAGGTAGGCCGCGGTGCGGGTTAATCCCTGGTGGGTTGCGTAAGGACGTCGGCATCGATGACTTTATTGAATGGGCACTGCGGCTACCCATGATTTATTACAAGAGACAATGGCGAGTTCTACCTTGCACCGGATCGATCGTTTGCCAGCCTCCTGGAGCAGGGTTTTGACGACGGAACTATGCCGGCTTTGGCGGACTGGACTTCGCACCTATCACAGATCTGGACAGATGTGCGACTGCGCCAGACTTTGGAGCTTCGAGCAGCCGATGGGCTACCGTATCAATACATTCCGGCCGTTCCGGCGCTGTGGGTCGGGCTGACCTATCACCCTGCGTCACGGAAAGCGGCTTGGGAACTCCTTCAGGATCACACTCCGGAGGATTACCAGACAACGATGTGGGAGCTTCCGATTAAAGGCCTGACCGCGACATTTGGGCGAGATTCTGTACGGGAGATTGGTGGGGAACTCGCTCGGCTTGCACGAATCGGGTTGCAGGCTCGAGTCGACGCTGGGATTGAGCGTCCGGCAGTCCTGAGATATCTCGACCCCATTGAGGAGATACTCGACACCGGCACAACCTTCGCCGAGGATTGCGTTCGCCGTTGGGATAGTGATTTTGGGCGCGATCCCGGTAAGTATGTCGTGGCGTATCGAATCTGACTCAGAGCAATGCGGATGCAGAACTTTCCGCTTTTTTACTCCCTGGGTAGGTTAGTGAGCATGCCTTCACAGCTGCGCACCACCGCCCGGCAGGCTTCAGCCGCGACGCGACTGAAAAGCGGGTTCTCGGCGTGCCGCTGCCAACGTCCCAGCGCTTCCAGAGCCGCCTGCTGTAGCTGCGCAGGATTAGCGTCGGCAGACAAACTCAGCCGCACCGCAGGTGCCACCCCGCTTCCGCCGAGTAGCCGCTCGGCCTCGGCATGCTCAGCCCGCGGTAAGTCCACCTCATCTGAACGCATAGCTGATAGCAGCCGCAGCTCAGTGAGCTCGTGCGCGCCGCCGAGGATGCGCTCCACATCCCCGCCCAGGTCTTTCGTCGCGGCGTTGGTGCTACTGCTCAGCACGTGCTCCAACGCCCGCAAAGCCGACCGGGCCTTGAGTAAGTCGCTTCGTTGCGTGAATAACGTATGGAGCACTTCGGCCAGCTCGTTCATTCCGCTGCGACGAACCAGCTCCGCGGCAAGCCCCGACGGGGTATCTGTCCCCTGACGTATAAGCGTAGTAGACAATCGAATACCGAACAGGCCGAACCTTTCGAGCAGGCTGTGACGAATCTCCCGCGATAGCGCATTCTGGCTGGTTGGTGTCTCGGAGTCGCTGCTTCCAGCGCTGTGATCGGGGGCCAGGAAGTGATCAACCGACAGCAGCATCGCGTCCGCGTGCTCCCGAGGCGAATGAGCGAGCTTCTTCAGCGCCGCGAATTCGGCCTGCCGTAGCGTCCGCCCAGTTAACGCGAGCAGACCCGCCACCGGTATCACGGTCTGACAGAGGCTGCGCAGCGTCGGCTCTGCCTGGTAGCGCCGCGCGATGGCCTTCGCTGAGAACATTCCGTCCACCCGGCCGCCGCCGACCTCATCGGCACGAGAGAGCACAGCAATGGTGTTCACCGAGCTGGCTCGAGCCACCGTCTGGTCTTGAAAAGACTCTAAAAATTGCGCATCGGCGGAATGTAGATGCCGCATTAAATAGATCACCGCGTCCGCTTCTGTCAGCGAGTCATCCTCTGGAGCTAGAAACGCCCAGGTTCGCCTCGCGATTTCCGTCGAGGCCGAGGCAATGCCTGGCGTGTCGATCAGCGTCGCGGTGCGCAAACTTTGGGACGGCCAGTCCACTACCAGGCGGTCTAGTTGCTCGGGCGCAGTCCCCTGCAAGTCGATGGCTAACGCCCCGTCGCGCCGGTGCACCGGCAGGGACGTCGGGGGGCCAGATCGCGGATACATCACAACTTTGGGAGTGCGTCCGTCCTGGTACCAAGTGACCACTCGAGTGCACTCACCGGCGTCAGTCGGGGCAATATCTTCCCCTACTAAGGCGTTGAGCAGGGTCGACTTCCCGGCCTTGACTTTCCCCGCGATCGCGACCCGCAACGGCTCATCGAGTCTGTCTAGCTGTTGGTGCAGTAACTTCGCGATTTCCGGTTCATCGCGAAAGACGTCCACAGCACGGCGAAGTACCCCGCGGACCGCAACGCTCAGGTTCGTAGGGCTGGTCACCGGGTTGATGCGGTGAGGTGTAAAGGTGCTTCCGGTAGGGGAGTGGCTGCAACAGATTCAGCTGATCCGGGTTGAGGTAGCAAGTTCTGAACCTTCCGCTCCAGTGCTTCGAGGTGTTTGAGTTCAGATGGTATCTCGACGAGCCGGCGTTCCCGTTGGCTTTTGGATGTTCTTACTGAATTTTCGGCTGTTTGTAGGGAGGTTTTCAGCGATAGATTCAGCTCTTCGGCGCGCTCGGTGAAGTGGTCCCGCAGGTCACGTTGCACTCGTCGGAGCATGTCTCGAGATTCTTTACCTACCTGAAAAATTACGTCGTCTACATAGCGTCGCACCGCGGTTTTGGCCTCACTCTGTCGCCGGGCAACGATGCGGCGGCGCTCATCAGTGAGGCCTTTGCCGCCTAGCAAAAGACCAGCACCCACCGAGAACGGGTTGATCAGCGGGAGGCCGACGACGGTCCCCAGCATTCCGAACATTAAAACGCCCACGTAGCTGCCGCGCAGGCCGGTTAGCCCCTTCTGCATGATGCCGAACGGCTCACTGTCGCGCAGCTGCATGGCTCGCACATAGTTCAGCGCGTCGTCAGTTTCGGTACGCAGCTTTGGTAGTATCTCCGCCCCTTCTACGGAGAAGTGGTCGCCTACTTGCCCCGTCAACCAACGCGCCCGTTGCGTGGCCCACAAAAAGTTAGCTGCTGCCGCCGAATTCACCTCCTGCTCCACCCAGCCCGACAGCTGCTCCCACACTTTCTTCGGGTCGCCGCCGTTGTCCAGTTCTTCTTCGGCTTCCCGGACGATTTCTCGCATGCGGTCCCGGAGGTCGTAATCAATGTCGGCATTGAGGTCGCCTACACCATCGTTGAGCGTGTGCTGCCAGCGCGCGGACCGCTCTTTCAGCGCTTCGGCATGCTGCTGGGCCTGCGAAAGCTGCTTGATCACCTCTCCCACGGCTTGGGGATCGGAATGGGCGGCATACTCGGAGCGGAGATTACCGGCAAGCTGTCCAGTGACCGCGAGCACGTCATGCGCTGTCGATCGACACGCCAACAGATCTGCCTGACCAACTACCCGATCTGTGAGGTAGCTCATCAGTGCCGGAAAACCAGATTCGGCATCGAGATCGGCGTCGGAGGAACGGATCGCATGCACCCGGAGGGTGGAGGAGACAGCGAGTAGCTCAGCGTCAATACCGGCTGCCGCGAGGTGGCCCCGGTCGAGTTCAGCGATGCGCCGCCACTCTGGATACAGGTCGGTTTTTGTAAGAATGCATGCCACGTTGGGGCACACCTTGACCGCTTGGCGCAGAAAATCGAGCTCGGGGGCGGTGTATTCCTGCGAAGCGTCTGATACCAGCAACACCGCGTCGGCCGAGGGGAGCGCCGTCATTGTGGCCGCCCCGTGCACAGAATTCAGCCCACCGACTCCTGGGGTATCCACTAGCTCCAGACCACCGGCAAGCTCAGCGCGTGGAATACCCACCTCTGCGTGGTGCCAACGCGGGGTTGTATTAGAGCTACCGTTACCAGAAATATGCTGGTCGGAGATGTGCTGGGCAAGCTCGGAAATAGGTAGCTCGACGCGCTCAACCCGCCCTTCGGTGGAACTGGGATCTCCTCCGGAGTCCAAGATTCGTACTAGTGCGGCCACGGGGGCGTCCGCGTAGTGGACCACGGTGGGTACCGAGGTGGCGACATCGTCGTACACCGGGCATACAGGTGCACGGACCAGCCCGTTTACCAACAGACTTTTACCTTGCTTGAACTCCCCAACTACTAATACTCGAATATATCCATTCTGCAAACGAGCTCGCGCCTGCCGTAGTCGAGAATTTAGATCTGGCCGGTTATACCGAACGATGGTTTCCAGGGCAAGGTCTATTGCCTCGATTTGGGTAGATGACGGCACTGCGTTCTCCTCATTGGTCTTGTGGACCGCATTACTGTCTGAAGCGGTTGCTGTCTAACAACATTGTGGCCAGCGCCTAGCGATTCTCTACACAATCCCCATATCGCCACTATGGGCGCCTACCGTTCGGGGGAATCGGTAGGCGCCCGCTGTGGTGTTGGCTTAGCCGCTATCTCAGACTACCGCCAACACGGCATCGTGAGCGTGTAGATGATCATCAGGCTCCGCCACGACATGCAGGCTGCTGTCGTGATGCTCGTCGTTCAACGAGTCGTTGATGCTGTGGTCGTCGTGCGCGTCAATGTTGGTGTGGCTGTTGTCGGTGTCCAGCGAATGGTCAAGGCTAGTGCTGGTTTCGGTGTTACCCGAGTGACTGACGTCATGACCGCCCACAATGCTGTGGTCGATCGTGCCATCTCTGTTATCAATGCCACTGTTGCTGTAATTGTTGGAGTCCGTAACCACCGAGAGGTGGTTGTCTGAGTTGAAGGAATCCTTGATGTTGACGTCACCACGGGCGTTGATATTCGTCGTGTCTCGGTCGTCAATGTAGTTGATGTCGTACTGGTTGTGCGTGACACTTTTGTCAATCGTGTAGTGCCGGTTCATGTAGGAAATTTCCCGGATCGGATCATCTCCACCTGGGGGGTTTCCGAATGGACCTGTGGCGTGCACGCCGGGGTGGTCCGCCAGCAAGTCTTGAGCGTCCCGTACGTCTTGGCCGCAGACATTGTTCAAACCGTGTCGCGCTAGCACACCTTCTGGATCGTGCTGAAACTCCGCTTTGGCCTTGGAGTCACTCAGCAGGTTGAGCAAAAAATCAACAAGCGATGAAGCAGACAGCATTGCACTCACCTCCTCATAATCTATGACGTCGTTTTTATTGTGGAATCTCGGATCGGAAACCTGGGTCCGCTATTTCTTGTTGTGTTGAGGTGTATCCCCTACAAGAAGTGACGGACCCAGGATCTGATCGCCTTTGTAGCTGGCTATAGGCCTAGCTGCGGGTTAGACAATTTCTAGATTTAGACCGTATCTCTAGAAAATGTCGATGAAGGAGTGGTTGTGCACATCCAGATCGAGGTTGTCGGTCTGGTCGTGGTGGTTGTCGTTGAACGAGTTGTGGAAGCTGTGGTCGTCGTGCGCATCGATGTTGGTGTGGCTGTTGTCGGTGTTGAACGAGTGATCGATGTGGGTTTCAGTCACGGTGTTACCTGAGTTGCTGACGTCATGACCGCCGACGATGCTGCCATTGATCGAGCCGCCGTGGGAGTTGTCCAGGCCGCTGTTGGTGTAGTTGTTGGAATCACTGACCGTAATGTTGTGGCTATCGTGGTTGTAGGAATCTTCAACCGTAGTGTTGTAGCTGTCGTCATTGCCGGAATCGCGGAAGCTGTTCGACAGGTTGACGTTCTGGCTGGGGTCCACATGGGCGTTGCCACCGTTGGCGCTGGAGTGAGCCACTGTGCTGCCGTGCGCGGAAGCATTGCCACCCTGGCCGCCGTTGGAATGGCCATTGTTGTGGTGCCAGATGGGGTAGGCGCTGCCACCGTCAGCGTCTCCGCCGTCAGCGCTGGTGTAGCCATAGGCAAGAGAGTTGCTCTCGCCGCCTGAAGTATCGACGTTGGTGTACTGAAGTGGGGCTACGTTCTGCTCGAATGAAAATGCCATGATTAGTTGGTCTCCTTGTAAGTAGTGAGGGGTTTAGGCTCAGATTCTTCCGACCAGTATGTGTTGGTCGGCGTGGAAGCCACGCTGATCAGCCGCTTCCACAGGGGGTGAATCTCCAGACCAAAGTTACGCACCGAGCCGATCCCCTACATCGGGGTTCCTGCCGGGTCTTGTATTGAGGGGGTACCGGGATTCATTGACGCTGTTTGCCAGACAGTTAGGGGATTACCCCGTACCATCGTTTCCGGCAGCGGCTAAACGCCGCCTAACTCGACGTGTAACAGTAAGAGCTGTAACGCATGACCCCCGTCAGCGTTACACCCAGTGAACGCTCGCCGTTCCGAGCAGCCATAGCGTGCTTACCCCCATGGCGACCACGCGTAGAAAGAGGTTTTGCATATGAATTACCAGGTAGGAATTGACCTGGGAACCACATTCACGGCGGCAGCGGTATGCCGGCAGGATGATCAAACGCAGATCGAGGTAGTGCCCCTGGGATCCCGTGGGGCCGCGGTACCGTCGGTGGTGTTCGTAGCCGAAGACGAATCCCTAGTGATCGGCGAAGCCGCAACTCGGCGAGCGTTGACCGATCCGCACCGAGTGGTGCGAGAGTTTAAGCGCCGGATCGGTGACGCCACACCGCTCGTGGTGGGTGGTAAACCGTTAGAGCCCCAAGCGCTAGCCGCGAAGTTCGTCCGCTGGGTGGTCGACCGGGTGGCCGAACGAGAAGGAGGCTCAGCGACCGGAATCGCCGTAACACATCCGGCGGCCTGGGGTCCACACAAGCAGGAGCTGCTGGCAAAAGCGCTGGCCCATGAAGGTCTGGCCGATGCAACCCTAGTGAGCGAACCAACCGCGGCTGCGGTGGCATACGCCCACGCCCAGCACATGGAGCCCGATGCCACAGTAGGAGTGTATGACCTAGGTGGCGGAACCTTCGACGCGGCAATAGTACGCAAACTCCCCGAAGCGGAATTTGAGCTGCTGGGCCGTTCAGAAGGCATCGAGCGTCTTGGTGGAATCGATTTCGACCAGCTTGTGTTCGAGCATGTGCGCTCGAGCGTGGGGGAGGCGTGGGGCGAGTTGGATATCTCGGATCCAGCGATAGTCTCAGCGGTGGCAAGGTTGCGGCAGGAGTGCAACGACGCCAAAGAGGCTCTGTCGGCCGATACCGAGGTAGTAATCCCCGTTCTATTGCCTGGGCTGAATACGCAGGTTCGGCTGGTACGTTCGGAATTTGAGGAGATGATCCGCCCGTCGATAGGCGAGACGGTCGAGGCTTTGGTTCGAGCTGTGGATTCGGCCGCTCTCACCCCCGCGGAGCTCTCGGCCGTGCTGCTGGTGGGCGGTTCATCGCGGATCCCGCTAGTGGCTCAGCTGGTATCAGAGCAGCTAGATCGACCGGTCACCATTGACGCCGACCCCAAGACGAGTGTCGCTGTTGGCGCCGCGCTTTCCATTACTCGGGGCATCACACTCACCGCGGCCGCGATACCTCAACCTGAATCTCTCGACGCTTCCGCCGCTGAGCGGGGTCTTGACACCGAACCTGCCCGCCCGCCGATCAGTCTCGCTGAGCCCGATCTACCTCAGCAACGCGTTGGCTCGCAGCAGTCTCGCCTAACACGGACTCTTGTCACGGCCGCTGTGGCTATTGTGGCTGCGCTAGCCAGCGCGCTGGCAGTGGGCGCCTCCGCCCTGGGCGTGGGCGAAACCTCAACGGAGCCACCACCTGTTGCGAGTAAGTCAGTGGAACCATCAAAAGATACGAGCAAGGCAAGCTCCGCGCCGAGCGCCACCAATGATTCTGGAGGCGCCGAACTCAAATCTTTCGTCGTGCAACCTGATGCCCTTCCCGTTAGCGCGAGCCCCCTTGCAACGTCACCCAGCTCTTCTCCAACTGTGGTACCGAGTGCCAAACCGCCGACCTCGACTCCGACTCCGACTCCGACT
>QHCE01000016.1 GCA_003243955.1 Acidimicrobiales bacterium
TGCACCAACCCCCTGAACCCGCCCTGCGAACTGTCACCATGCACATATCGTTGGGCTGATCCGCAGGATGCGCGGCCATGGCGTAGCGCTGCTGGGCCCGGTAGATAGTCTGAAGCGGTGGCGACTATTGATCTTTCAGAAGAACTCACCTCACTGAGCGCAACATTGAGATCGGTGGAGGCGGTGGTGGAGCCGGAGCGCCTTGAGGCCGAACTGGCCGAACTCAACACCGCGGCCGCCGCGCCAAACTTGTGGGATAACATCGAGCAGGCTCAGCACCTCACCTCCCGTCTGTCATTTGTGCAGGGTGAATTAGCTAGGGTCACCGGCCTACGTACCAGGCTTGACGATGTGGCTGTGCTACTGGAGCTCGCCGAAGACGAAGACGACCAAGCATCCCGAGACGAGGCGGCCGCCGAGATCGCTGCGCTGCGTGCGGCTATCGACGATTTGGAGATCCGAACGCTACTAGCGGGTGAGTATGACCAGCGCGAGGCACTGGTGAACATTCGAGCCGAAGCTGGCGGGGTCGATGCGGCCGACTATGCCCAGATGATGCTCCGGATGTATTTGCGTTGGGCGGAACGGCATTCCTATCCCACAGAGGTCTACGACATTTCTTACGCCGAAGAGGCTGGCATCAAATCGGCCACTTTCAGCGTGAAAGCGCCCTACGCTTACGGCACGTTGTCGGTGGAACAAGGCACACACCGGCTGGTCCGGATCAGCCCGTTTGACAATCAGGGGCGCCGGCAGACCTCATTCGCCGGTGTCGAAGTGCTGCCAGTAGTGGAGTCCCAAGATCACGTAGACGTTCCCGAAACCGACATCCGCATCGACGTGTTTCGCTCCTCCGGCCCCGGTGGGCAGAGTGTGAATACCACCGACTCGGCGGTGCGGATCACCCACCTACCGACTGGGCTCGTGGTGTCATGCCAGAATGAGAAGTCCCAGATTCAGAACCGCGCGGCGGCAATGCGGGTGTTGCAGGCGCGGTTACTGGCGAGGCAGCGGCAAGAGCGCAAGGCCGAGATGGACGCTCTGCGCGGAGACACCACCGGATCGTGGGGAAATCAAATGCGCTCCTACGTGCTGCACCCGTACCAAATGGTGAAGGATCTACGCACTGGTCATGAGGCGGGTAATCCGCAGGCCGTCTTCGACGGCGCCATCGACGATTTCATCACCGCAGGCATCAGATGGCGCAAACAGCACGACTAAGCAACGCTGAGCGTTCTTTGTCTACCTTGCGGCTCACAGCGTGTTCCGCAACCGGATAACGCAAGGTTGCTGGCTATCGCGCTCAGTAGCGGCGTTCAGCAGCACGGGCGTGATAACCGTCTGGCTTGCTCGGCGGCCGCTCGCCACTGTGGCCACGCCCAAATGGGCGCGTGTTGCGCCACGGGTCGTTGTCCCCAGTGTGGTCACGGTTAAACAGCGGAACAGTCGGCATCCGGAGTAGCCGGGCATTAGCCAAAGGGCTTAAATTACGCCAATCAGTGCGATTAGCCACTCGGACTAGGTGGAGCTCACCATTGAGAAATGCCCGCAGGTTGCGCTGGCCTTCACTACTTGATGTGGCGTAATGCCGCTGAGTAGCAAAGACGTATCTACGAAGCTCGGCTGGCGAGACGCTGCGGGGCAGGGGTTCATGGCCTCGCTCGCTGCGTGTGGTCGCCACGATAGCGTCGGTAAGTTGCTGTGGCGGAGAACTGTAGTTCAGCTCGTTGCCACAACTGCCGTCGCTGAGCACGAGCACCGGGATATCGGCGATGACTGGGTTAAGATCCCGCATGCATGTGATCGGATCGCGGGCGTGAATTAGCGTGCCATCCACGATGATTGGCGCGCCATCTGCTCCACGGCGGGGCTGGCGACCAAGTCCGGGAGTGTTCACGAAAGCCACTGCCGAAGGGGTGAGACCTCGCTTGCATGCTTCGGCAATCAAGTAGCCGCCCGCGCCATAACCAAGATATGTGCGATCGGTCCGGCGGGGTAGCGTCGAACTCAACGCGGCGTCAAACGCCAGCAGATTGTTGGCGTCCCGATCGATAGGATCGGTGTTGTCGTCGCGATGCCGCGATAGCTCGGCGGCGAAGGGAATAGTGCGGCCGAGCCATTGCACCAAACTGATCTCCGGAGCCAGCCCCGTGGCTAGCAAGCTGGTTTTAGCCGCGCAGCTGCGCCACGCCTGCTCGTCGGTAGCTACGGAGGGGCTCATAGGCTGCACAATCACCGACGATGCTGACCCGAGGTCCCCCCAGACCGCGGCTACGTGCGTGCGTTGCGGGACACCACGGCGGGCTGGTGCGTCGATGGTGATCAAATGCGGTGGGCGAGCTAGTGGAATACGCGGTAGGTCTAGCACCGTCGCCACCGACAACTCACCCCTTTGCGTTGTACTGAACATGCGTGATTGCTCGCCTGTTTGCTTACTCACTGTTGTAGTCACTACCGCTAACTCTAGCTCTTTGTCGAGCATCCATGGGGGCACGTTGCGCTAAGAGCTCGCTCGGTGCGGGATGTGCCGGATTTGCCGGTTTTCGTTCGCCGGATTTTAGGTTTCAACCCGACCCTTCACCCACGAGAGCTCTAAGTCTAGAATCGATTGACGTGATCACCTTGGAGAGCGTGAGCAAGCGATATCCCAAGTCCCGCCGCCCCGCATTAGATGATGTCAGCGTAGGGGTGGATAAAGGGGAGTTCGTATTTTTTATTGGGCCTTCGGGCTCAGGTAAGTCCACCTTTATCCGATTGCTGCTGCGTGAAGAGATCCCTACCTCGGGGAAAGTCACAGTTGCCGGGCGCGACCTAGGAACGTTGCGATCATGGCGAATCCCGCAGTTACGCCGAAGCATCGGCTGTGTCTTTCAGGACTTTCGGTTATTGCCCAACAAGACATCGGCGGAAAATGTCGCGTTTGCCCTAGAAGTCATCGGGAAGACCCGCCCGGTCATCCGCCGCGTCGTACCTGAGGTGCTGAGCTTGGTGGGCTTAGAAGGCAAAGAGAATCGCTACCCTTCAGAGCTTTCCGGTGGTGAGCAGCAGCGCGTTGCGATCGCCCGTGCATTCGTGAACCGTCCGCTGGTACTGCTCGCCGACGAGCCCACGGGAAACCTTGACCCCGATACCAGTATCGAAATTATGCGGCTGCTGGACCGGATCAACCGTACGGGGACCACGGTGGTCATGGCTACGCACGACGCCAACATCGTGAACCAGATGCGCCGTCGCGTAGTCGAGCTCGACCGTGGTCGGGTCATTCGCGACCAGCACCGTGGCGTGTACGGCTAAACCGTGCTGAGCAAATTCATTAGACGCAACAAAGCTGAGCAGATGTGAAAGGCTGGGCATGCGAGCAAAGTTTGTCTTATCCGAGGCGCTAACTGGTTTGTGGCGCAATGTCACTATGTCGGTGGCAATGATTTTGACGACGGCAATCTCGCTGACTTTGCTGGGTGCCGGCGGCCTGCTGTATGTGCAGATTCAAGAGACCAAGGACGTGCTGCGCGGCAAGGTTGAGGTAATGCTCTTTCTCAACGATGACGCGAACGAGCAGCAGCGTCAAACGCTTAAGCAGCGGCTGGAGAACGACCATCAGCTGGTGCGGGATGTCAGCTTCGAATCTAAAGAGCAGGCATATGAACGTTTCAAGGAGCTGTTTCGAAACTCGCCTGACTTCGTACATGGTGTGCAGCCCGACGCGTTGCCTGCCTCTTTCCGGGTGAAGCTGCTCGATCCGAAGGACTACTCCGACTTAGCCAACAAATATCGCAGCGCCGACGGCGTCTCGCGAGTCTCCAGTCAACAAGAGGTCGTCAGTCAGCTGTTCTCCATGATCGATGCGGTGAAGAACACCACGTTTGCGGTAGCTGTGCTGCAGGGTATAGCCGCACTGCTGCTGATTGGGAACACAATCCAAGTCGCCGCCTACAGCCGACGGCGCGAAGTCAGCATCATGAAGCTGGTGGGCGCGTCGAACTGGTATGTGCGGCTGCCGTTCATTTTGGAAGCCAGTATGGCGGGGCTGATCGGCGCCGCGATTGGCTGGCTCGGGTTAATTCTAGGCAAGGTATTTTTGGTCGATGGCGCACTGAAACCCATCTTCAGCAGCGGGCTCATCCCCATTATCCAGTGGAGCGATATCTTGTTGACCGGCCCGATTCTGGCGTTTATTGCTATTGCCATCAGCGGGATCACTGGCTGGAGCACGCTGCGGTTCTATGTAAAAGTTTGATCTCGGCCGCGTAGTTCTAGCGCAACACGCTACCTAAGTGTTTTTTTCTTTGCCTGTTTGGCCGTAGCTTAGTCCCTCAAGTATAGATTGAGGGTTGGTCATGTTCAGCATTATTGGTCGACTTGATGGCCGGTTTCGCCGACATTGGGTAGTAGCCGTGGGTCTAGTGGCGGTGGTGTGCACCATCGCGACGGCGCCGGTGTTGGCCAATCCATCTCAAGACAAGCAGCGGGTAGATCAAGAGTTGGCTCAAGCCGGGGCGGCGCTGGAGAGTGCCACAGACCGCGCGAAGGAAGCTGGCACGTCTTTCGCGGACGCTAATCGACAACTCCCCGGTGCGCAGGAACATGTCTCGCAAGCTCACGGCAGTGTTATCGCCGGGCAAGTCAAGGTTGAAGAGGCCCGCCGCGTCGCTGACGCGGCACAGACACATCTAGCGGCCGCAATGGCTGATTTTGATCGAGCCGAGGACCAGGTAAAGGGTGCTCGGGAACAATTGAGCGGCTATGCCCGCCGGAGCTACGAAAGCGGATATTTTGCGGCTCCGGCGATGATGTTAGCCGCCAAAGGTGTCGATCAAGTTCTGGCGGCTTCAGAGTATGCCCAGGCTGTAGCGGCTACCCAGCGCCGCGAGATACAGCGAATGAAAGTGGCGCTTGACCGCTCCGCGCAGCAGCGTGCCGATGTGGCCGATCGTAAACGTAAAGCCGAGGCGGCTAACACTTCTGCTCAGAAAACATTGCAAGCGGCCAATGCGGGAGAGTCCGCCGCGCGCGATGCTGAACAGCACGTCACAGATCTGACCAATCAACGAGCCGCCGCGTTGCAGGTTGCCGAGCAAGAGCGGGCGGCTAGCGAGCAGCAGTATCAAGATTTACAGGCAGAATCTAGGCGAATTGAAGCAGCCCTGCAAGAAGCGGCGCGTCAGGCTCGCGAGCAAGCTCGTCAGCAGGGTAGGGGACCGGGTCCGTCACTTTTACCCGGCAACGGACACGGTAAGGGCAACTTCATCATGCCGGTGAGGGGCTACAAGTCTAGTGACTTCGGCTATCGCTATGACCCTTTCTATCATCGTTGGCAGTTGCATGCTGGCACAGATTTTGCGGCGCCCACTGGCACACCCATCTGGGCCGCCGCGGCTGGCCGAGTGATCCGTGCCGGATGGGCCAGCGGCTACGGATGGTATACCTGCATCTACCACGGAGACATTGCTGGAGGATCTGGCGTATCTACCTGTTACGCGCATCAATCAGTGATTCAGGTCCAGCTCAACCAGCAAGTCAAGCAGGGTCAGGTGATCGGCCTGGTGGGAACCACTGGAGCCTCCACCGGCAGCCACTTGCACTTTGAGGTGCGTCTGGACGGGCGTCCAGTGGACCCGATGTCGGGCTGGCTGTAGCCGGCTGACGGTCCGTTTCCGGTGAGTCACTCGTTTTGGCCAGCCCAACATAGGGTTCACTGGCGTAGTGACGCTACTGCCGCTATGCCTGATACTGGCTTCAGGCATAAGTCATGCGGTCTGGAACCTTGCCGTTAAGCGGGCTGGCGCAGGTGGTTCGGCATTTGTCTGGCTGTACTCGGCTGTAGCGGTGGTGATCTATACGCCGTCGGTGCTTTGGCTGGTCGCAACAGGTCGTATCAACCTGGGTTTCCTTTCGGCTGGCGCTATCGCGATAAGTTCGCTGGGCCAACTGGTGTACTACCTGTTGTTACAGAAGGCGTACTCGTTGGGCGATCTGTCCGTGGTGTATCCGGTCGCTCGCGGCTCTGGCCCGCTGCTACTGGTAGGTGCAGCGATGCTGCTGTTGGGTGAACGACCGAGCGCCGTGGCCCTTGCGGGGGCGGCTGCGGTGGTTGTCGGCGTGCTCATCGTGGGTGCCAGAAGGGTCAGTGGATCGACCGCGGCAACAGGAAACGCTGATGCGGCGCGCGTTCGGCTTCCGATCAGCGCCGACGTCGCCTTCGGACTCGCTGCCGGCGTTCTCATCGCTGCCTGTAACCTCTGGGACGCTCGAACTGTCTCAGTTCTGGCGGTTTCCCCGATTTTGCTGGAGTGGGTATTCAACGGCACACGCGTCGTGGTGCTGGGGGCTGGAGTGCTGCGCCGTCGTGGCGTGCTCGCCCAGCTGTGGCGGGAGCATCGGTATAACGCGTTGGTTGTAGGTGTGCTTATGCCACTGTCCTACATTTTGGCGTTATGGTCATTCACGTTAGCCTCGATCAGCATGCTCGCCCCGATTCGCGAGGTCAGTATTGTGGTGGCCTGCCTGTTGAGTTGGTGTCTGCTGTCTGAGCCTCAGCCGGTGCGTCGGCTACTCGGCGCGGCGGTGGTGCTGACGGGAGTTTTTGCGCTAGCCCTGGCATGAGGCCGCGGGTGCAACGTAGGTGAACATTAGGAGGTGTGATGCCGAAAGAGGCCGGACGCAAGGTTATTGCGTCGCATCGTAGAGCGCGGCATGACTACTCCATTCTGGAGACATTTGAAGCTGGTTTGGTACTTACTGGAACGGAGGTGAAATCGCTTCGGCTGGGCAGAGCATCGTTGGTGGATGGTTTTGCCAACATTGTCGACAGCGAAATCTTCCTGCATGGCGTGCACATCCCGGAGTACACCGAAGGCACGTGGACAAATCATGAACCCCGTCGGGTGCGCAAGCTGCTACTGCACAGCGCCGAGATCGAGCGCCTGATCGGAAAGACGCGAGAGAGCGGTTTAACTCTGGTGCCGTTGCAGCTGTACTTCTTGGACGGCCGCGCCAAAATTGAGCTTGCGCTGGCGCGTGGAAAGCGGGACTACGACAAGCGGCAGGCGCTGGCTAAGCGGGACGCTGATCGCGAGATTTCCCGATCACTAGGCCGAAGGGCCAAGGGGCGGGAATAGTCACGATCGTTCTCAGTTGCTGTCAAGCTCAGCTGGGGAAGCGCCGCGAAATATCAAGCATGACGCTGCGATCGTGGACCTTGATCCGCTCGCGGCCGTGAGCTCGCCCCAGCTGGAGCTCGTGCCGGTCGAGCCGAGACCACTCATTCCACGTCACGTATTCAATACCTCTGTGTTGTAGCAGCTCGATGACGCTGGAGGGATCCGGAAGCTCTGGTGGCGGCAGCGCGGGTAGATCAACAAGCACACTGACCACCGTAGCCGCGGCGTCTGCCTTATTGGTGCCGATCACCCCGCTCGGTCCGCGTTTGATCCATCCGGCTGCGTAGATTCCGGAGACCGCCTGGGCGCCGTGGCCGCCGGCTTCGACCACGCGGCCGTCCATGTGGGGCACGGTGAGCATTGCCGGATCAAACGGCAGCTCTGCTAGCCGGGGGCTCTGGTAGCCGATGGCATGCACTACGGCCTGCACGTTGACAGTCTGCTCAGCACTGCCACTCCTGCTCTGTTCAGAGGTGGCTACCGTGCGTATTGCTTGCACGTGGCTTTCTCCGATGATCCGCGTTAGCCGTCGAAAAAAGTGCAGGTGAATTCGGCGCGGGACGCTCGAAACTTCGTGCGTAGCCCACTCGCGGAGGATCGCGATGTTGCTGCGAACCCGTCGTTCCCGCGACAGGAGTTCGGTCTCGATCACGCCGCCGACATCAGTCGGGGACACTATTACGGCGACGCATGGAAGTTTGCCTAGTTCACGCAGCTCCATGTGGGTGAACTTCGCGTCCAGCGGCCCGCGACGGGCGAACAGGTGAACGTCGCTGATCTGGCTGGTGCGCGCCGCGGCGAGCACGTGCTCTGGAACGTCGGTCGGGGCAAGGTCATCGGCGGTTTTCAGCAGCATGCGCACAATGTCCAATGCAACGTTGCCTGCCCCGACGACAGCTACCTCGCGCGCCCGGAATGCAGGCGGGGTCACAATCGACTGTTGCGGGTGCGCGTTGTACCAGGACACAACGTCAGTGGCGGTCTGATTGCCTTTCAGGTCGTATCCGGGAATCGCGAGCCGGCTGCCATGCGGTAGGCCGGTGGCGAAGATGATTGCCGTGTAGCGTCGCCGCAAATCTTGCAACGACACGTCCGCGCCGTAGGTCACATTGCCGAGGAACCGTACACCCGGCGCGCTGAGGATTTGACTCATTGCCGCGGTGATGGACTTGATCTTCGGATGATCTGGCGCCACTCCGTAACGCAGCAGCCCATATGGTGCGGGAAGCTGCTCGAAAACGTCAATGCTGGCTGGCACTCCTGAGCTAGTCAGCGCCGCTGCGGCATACAGCCCAGCCGGGCCGGAGCCCACGATCGCGATGCGGTAAGGCTGTGTCATATCTGGGGTCATATCCGGGCCTAGGCTCGTCGTATCTACGGCGCACATCGCAACTCTCGTCGCACGTCTAGCATATGACGAGCACGCCACCGAGCCAGAAAAGTCGCTAGCCCATGTTCATGGCTACTACTTACGCTAGCGTGAACGGTCATGCGAGCAGATATGCGTCCTTTGCGGCACCTGTGTCGGTATGTGGTCGGCGTTGGATTTGTGGTGGCGCTCATGCTGAGCGCAAGCGCAACTGGAGCAACCGCAGCCGTCGGCGGCGAGCGGATCGACCGATATGACGTTGCCATGGTTGTGCACGCCAACGGGGATCTCGACATCACCGAGACGATCGGCTACGACTTCGGGTTTAGCAGCCGTCACGGTATTTCTCGCGACATTCCGGCGCGGTTCCACTATAACGACACCCAGGATCGGGTGTATCCAATCAGCAACGTGTCGGTGCAGCGCGACGGAGGATCCGAGACGTATCGGCGCAACGAAGACGGCGCTATGGTCGGGTTCAAAATCGGCGATCCAAACGACACGATCTCCGGTCAGCACACCTACGTGATCTCTTACACGGTCAAGGGTGCGTTGAACAGCTTCCCCGATCATGAGGAGCTGTACTGGAACGCGATAGGCGACCAGTGGCGCGTGCCTATCGCGGCGGCGTCAGCCACGGTACAGGGTCCCGTGGATATTACTCGGGCCGAATGCTTTGCCGGTCCCAGCCGCAGTCGCCTAGGTTGTGACAGCAAGACCGCGACGGGCCAGCGTGCAACGTTCACTCAGGGTTCGCTGGCTGCCCGCGAAGCATTCAGCGTGGTGGTTGCCTTTCCAGCGGGAAGTATCGCCAACACCAAGCCGATCCTGCGTGATCGGCACGATGCCGCGGCGGCGTTTCGGCCCAGCACGTTCGCTGTGAGTGGCGCGATTGCGGCCGCGTTACTCGGCATTGCGGTGGCGCTGTTTGTGGCGTGGCGCGTCGGGCGCGACCGGGTGTACGCCGGTCAGATCCCCACTCTCGCCCCGGCCGCGGGGCAGAACGGCTCGGAGAAGCGCAAGCCGTTGTGGGGTGTTCCGCCGGTGACGGTGCAGTTCACCCCACCGCAGGGGATCAAGCCTGGCGAGGTGGGAACGCTGCTGGACGAGCGGGCCAATACGCTCGATGTCACCGCTACGATCATCGATTTCGCGGTGCGCCGGTACCTGCGGATTGTAGAGATTCCGCCAGCCAACCGGTTGATGCAACAGGATTGGGAGCTCACCAAGCTTGCCGAGGCTGACCCCTCGATGCTTGCGTACGAGCAGCAGTTGTTCAACGCCCTGTTCGCTGGCCGTGGTTCGGTGCGGCTTTCCGAGCTGAAAAACACTTTTGCGACCGAACTGACCAGCGTGAAGCGCGGGCTTTACGTCAGCGTGGTCCGGCGTGGGTGGTATCGGAAGAGTCCCGAGCAGACCCGCGGCGTGGCGTTTGGCGCCGGAATTGCGGCGCTGGTGGTTTCGGTGATTGTGACGTTTCTGCTGTACAAATTCACTCACGTGGCGTTGATCGGCGAAGGTTTGGTGGTAGCCGCTCTCGTGGGCTTGTTCAGTGCTCGGTATATGCCGGCTCGCACTGGTCTCGGCAGTGCCGTGTTGGGGCAAGTGCTTGGTTTTCGACAGTATCTTGCTACCGCGGAGGCAGGCCAGATTGCCTTTGAAGAACGCGAGGAGATTTTCTCGTGCTACCTGCCGTACGCGATTGTGTTCGGCATTGCCGACCGCTGGGCGCAGAAGTTCAGTGACATCGGTTCTATGCAGCGGGGCGGCACAGAAGGCCTGTATTGGTACACCGGGGCCGTGGGTTGGAACATGGCCTACTTCGGTAGCTCTATTGGCAGTTTCAACACCACAGCGGCGGGCACCATTGCCTCAACTCCGCCGTCCGCCGCTGGCTCCTCGGGTTTCTCGGGCGGTGGCGGCTTCTCCGGCGGTGGCGGTGGCGGAGGGGGTGGCGGCAGTTGGTAGCGCTGACAACTTCGGAGTCGTTGTCGAAGTAGTTGGTGCAAGGAAACAAGGAATATCCAGGAACACTATGCTGATGCATGCGTTATGCTTAGACTAGATACACGTTCCATCTACTGGGGGTGATTGGTCTCGACTCCGTACGTCGAGGTAGGAGAAGCGGGCCGAGGAAGGCGACGATGATCTCGTTAACCATATGTCGCAAAACAATAAGTGCCGAGAATACATCTCAGCGCAGCCTCGCTCTCGCTGCCTAAGCGAGAAGCAGGCTTGTCAGACCGGGAGTGTCTCCGACTCGGACCCTGGCATCAGTAAGGGGGCTTACCACTTCAGTTCGGTCACGGAGCTGAGTGGGACAACAAACAGTGACTGGGCCTGTCACATCGGCTTGTTCGTATGATCGATGGGGTCGAGTAAAGGCATAACGGACTGCGCCCGGAGAAGTCCTATTGAAGCGGCGGAGGACGCGGGTTCGATTCCCGCCACCTCCACCCGAGAAAAAGAGCGGTGTGCTCGCCGAAATGCGAGCGCACCGCTCTTCGTTTTTCTTCCGACGGATTGTACGAGTGCTGGATCCGAGCGTCGGCATTAAGCGGATGACCTTCACAAGCTATGGCAATCGAAGGTTCATATCGTGCGATGGACCAGAAGATATGGTGCTGCGTAGCCCATCGTGGAGCTGGATGAGTCTGAGGTTCAGAGGTCGGATTGAATGCGCGAAAACACCAGCGCGTCTGACCTATGTGTGGCGTAATCCAGATAGCTTCGGAGGAGTCCTTCGTGGCGAAACCCCGCGGCGATCAATGTACGTTTAGATGCGTCGTTGTCGGGTTGCACGTGTGCTTCGACGCGTGATATGCCGATTTCAGTTAACGCCCAACGCGATAAAAGCTCCGCAGCCGCGCTGGCGAAGCCTTGTCGACGAGCATTCGGAACAACCCAATAGCCGATCCCAACAACCCCCTTCTCTTCTCGATAGAGCAACACCATCAAGCCAAGAGCCTCGTCAGTGCTGGGATGCGCAATCGCCAGCGATATCCCTTCGGTGCCCGTCAGTCGTCCCCACTGCCGATGGATGAACGCGAGAGCAGTATCGGGCGAATAGACAGCAGGAACCGTCGTCCCCTGAGGAATAGTCACGTCGGTTGCCGCCTGGCGGACGCAGTCGAGGTCGCCCTCTGACCACTCGCGCAGCGCCAGCCGTGTATTCCTCAGCGTCGGCTCTGGATACGCTCGGAAGATGCCTTTCTTCAGCAAGGCACGTGGATCGTCGTCGCAACCGGATGCTCACCCGCGAGCGGAGGGTCAAACAGCGACATTTCGTCGAGATCAGGAGGCTGGAAGACCTCGAACCATTCGTCGATGTCGGCGCGTTCGACCGCCCGAGATCCGTAGGTCTGCTCCGCTTTGCGATCCCCGATACGCTGCCACACGACTTCTGGCTCCACCTCGAGATACCGGAGTTCGACAGGACCACCGATCTCTCGTGCACCCAGACGAAGCCTGTCCCTCTCATGTCGCGACCATGTTCCCCATTCGATGACAACAACATTGTCCAGGGATAGCAGCTGTTTGGCCTGCTCCCATTGCAGCGCCTCGAGCTTCGCGCGGATGTCGACGTTCCAAAGATCGATGCCAAGATGAATCATCCAGTCGTCGGCAGACATGCGAATTGCCCCTATTTCGGAGATGATTGCATGCGCAAGGGTTGTTTTACCTGAGCCTGGCATGCCGCAGATGATGATTAGGCGGCCTGGCTTCTCCCGTTCCGTCGCATCAATAGCCATTGCTTCAGTATGGATGATGACTCCGCCTCGTAGGGGCTGAACCAGCTGTGGTCTGAGCTAGCCCTGCCTGGCGATGGCTAGCTGATTGCGGCCGGAACCTGGCAGACTGTAGCCGTGTGTAGTCGTTTCGTGTCCGGCCGTTTGGCGGCGGAGCTCGCGGCCGGGGCCGGTGCGACCGTCCCCGAAGGCGCCGTGTTGCCAGAGCGCTCCTGGAATGTCGCTCCGACCGATACGGTGTCCGTAGTGGTCGATCGCCTAGTCGAGGGTGAGCTGCGCCGAGAGCTGCATCCGGCTAGGTGGGGTTTGATCACGCCATGGGCCACTGACGCCCCAGCCGGCGCCCCGCTGGTCAATGCCCGGATTGAGACGGTAGCGGGTAAGCCTTCCTTCGCCGACGCGGTGCGCAAGCGCCGCTGTGTTGTGCTCGCCGACGGATACTACGAGTGGCGTCGTGAGGCGGGACGCAAACAGCCCTACTACATTCACCCAAACGACGGGGGCTTGATGCTCTTCGCCGGGCTGTACGGGTGGTGGAAAGACCCGCGGCTCGACAAGAATTCGTCGCAGCGTTGGCTGCTTACCGCATGCATTCTTACTCACAGCCCGATTGCCGCGTTGGCCGATCTGCACGATCGGGCGCCGGTGAGCCTGGACCGCGGTGCGCTCGACGAATGGCTGCAGCCGCATCCGGGAGAGGATGTTGCTGGACTGCTTGCGCATGTTCAAGAGGTCGCGGGGCGAGTTGCCGCATCGTGGAGTTGGAGCCCAGTCTCCGCCGCTGTGGGTGCAGTCAGCAACAACGGTCCGGCGCTTATTGCCCCTCTGGCGGCGTAGCTCAGTTACGCTCCAGCGCTTTCCGCAGGGTCTCAGCTACTGAGGCCGGGAGCTGTTCGGGCGCGTTCAGTGCTGCCTGTATTAGTTCGGGATCGATTACAGTTCCCATTTTGACCGCGAAGAGGTCGCGGACGCGTAGTCCATGTGAAGGTCGGTGCGTGACGGTCACCGCATCGCCAGCCTGGATACTTCCAGGCGTCTCCACAGCTAGGTAGGCGCCGCAGTCGCCGCGTTCGGCGAACCGGCGCACCCATCGCGGTTCGGCCATGCGGCGGCCGAAGGTAGCGCACGGCGTCCGTGCCTTCGTCACGCGTAGCTGTGTCTCACCGATCTGCCACAGCTCGCCGATGGTCGCGTCGCTGGTCGTCACGCCAGTGGTGGCCAGATTCTCACCGAAGAACCCTGGCGGTATATCGCGCCCGAGCTCGGCCGCCCAGCGGTCAGCTTCCTCACGGGCGTAGGCGTAGAGCGCTTTTTCCGGTCCACCGTGATGCCTGGTATCACACTGGACATCTCCGACCAGCCCCAGCTCTTCCGCTCGTACTGGGCCGTCCACGGGGCGTTTGTCGATAGCCGTACGCCCCACTCGGCCTGCATCCGGTTTGATGGTGTGGACCACGCAGACGCTGGCCAGGGTTCCCGCCGGTAGCTGTGTAGCCATGTCATCAGTATGACCTACTGAGTGTGCCCCGCGAGATTACTACGGCAGCAGCTACATCGTCACTATTAATATGCCATACGTGTATGGTATTTTAACTCCATGGTGAAAACTACGGTGTATCTTCCCGAAGAGCTGAAGAGCCGCCTGAAACATCGGGCGCTGCGCGTTCGGCGTTCTGAAGCCGACATCATTCGCGAAGCGCTAGCCAAGGACCTCGCCGAGGAGACGCCACGTCCGCGCCCTTCTTGGGGTATTGGTCACAGTGGAGATCCCACTATCGGTGACCGTATCGACGAAATCCTCGCCGCGGAGTTCGGCGCGGAAGCAATTGATAAATGATTGTCTGCGATACTAGTGGCCTTTTCGATGCATATGACAAAGACCAGCCTCGTCATGCTCAGGTGATGACGGTGCTGAATGCGGAGCAGGGGCCGTTCATTCTCTCACCATTTGTTCTCGCTGAGCTGGACTACTTCGTGTTGACTCGACTCGGCCTTAACATTGAGGATAAAGTACTTAATGATGTTGCTCAGGGCGCCTATGAGCTGTGCTCCATGGACAGCTCCGACGTTGCTCAGGCTCGGCAGCTCACGCGGCGCTATGCAGACCTCAAGATCGGTCTGGCGGATGCGTCGATCGTGATACTTGCCGCCCGTTACGAAACGACCCGCATTCTCACCTCCGATAAGCGCCGCTTCCGGGCGATAACACCGTTGTGGGGTTCGGCTTTCACTCTACTTCCGGCCGACGCCGCATGAGCGCCTTCCAGCTCTGCGCCGCGAGCTAGGAATCTACTGCCTCTTGATCAACCATAAAGTCGCGCGAGATCGACTAGTAAGACGGCTGGCCTTTTCCGTGCGGCTTCGGCGACGAGTTCATCGGTGAACCCGGCTGCGCTGAATAGGCCCAGTGTGGCGCGGGTGGCGTCGTGGCCTGCCGCGTTTAGTAGTTCTTGGATGTGCTGTAGTCGGTGTAGTTCGGCCACTCCGGTGCGTCTGGAGCGGTGCTTAGCTTCGCCGATCAGCGCGATAGTGGCCCCAGCTGTTTGCGGTTGTTCACCTCGGGCCAGTGCGATGACGTCGATTTCGTGACTAATTTTGTGGTGACGGCACGCAATGTTGGTCTGGCCAGTCGCTCCGATGCCGAGACCAGCCTCATCATAGCTATAGCGGGTGACCCATTCTCTGGCGATCGTCTCGAAATGCGGGCCGAATACCTTGGAGTCGACGGTGTGGGTGAGCTCGTTCCAGATCTGCTGGGCGCGTCCTGCTTCGAGGTCGCTGAGATAGGGCTCGATGACCAAATGGTGCAGGCGCACTATTGGATCGGCGATGCTGATCACTGGCCTGCGGCGCAGCAGGATATCGTGACTTCGTTGGAGGAAACCGGTGGATTCCAGCATTCCCAGTTGATACGCCAGTGAAGTTGCTGGTCTGCCCAGCAGGCCGCCGATCTTGGTTGCCGAGCTTTCTCCAGCTGCCACTATTGCGAGCACTGAGCTGTAGCTGGCGGCATCCCGAACCCGTGGGTCTTCGTGTACCACTCTGGATGCTTCGTTGAACAGTGGCACACTGGGCCGCAGCACATTCCGGGTTAGCCAATGGCCGAGCTGGTCGGCACGCTCAGGAATCGCGGGATGAGGAACCAACTCGCGGTAGCCAGGTGTTCCACCGATGAGTGCATTGTGGCGGAATGCGACCTCAGTGTGTTCAATGTCCCAATAGGCGCGGGCCTCACGGTAGCCAAACGGCTTTATCCGCAGCTCCAAAGCACCCCGACCGCGTAGCGCTTGGGTACCCGACAACAAGCTGGACATAACTGAGATTGCCGAACCACACAAGATCAGTCGCAGTGGTGCTTGTCCTGATCCGCCGCCGGGTCCGATCCGGTCGTACAGCGACTGCACGATGGAGGGCAGTCCCGGCGTCTCATGGACCAGGTAAGGAAATTCGTCAAGGACCAGCAAAGGGGGAGTGGAACTATCCCCAATAGTCTCGGCTCGTGCGGTCATCAAACCCGCGGCGGCATTCAAAGCGGCTTCCCAGCCGTCGAAGCTTAACGATCCCGCGGGCAGCTTTTGAAAGGCGCAGAGGGCATCGGCAAAACGGCGTAGTGAGATAGTTTCAGTTTGCTCGGTAGCCAGGTGGTAGAGCCCATGGCTGGCTTGCGTTAGCCGCCGCAACAGGTAGGACTTGCCGTGGCGGCGCCGGCCGTAAACCACCGCGATGCGCAGTCCAGCCAGCTGAGAAGTGGCGAAGCCGTCGAGGTCAGACCATTCCTCCTCACGGTCGAATACGTCGGCTGGTTTCGCGAGCACCAAACACCTCCAGCTATGGCGAACGTATTTATACTAAACATACTCGTGCTAATTGTTCGGCTAGCTGAGCGATCGAGTGTGTCTGCTGTTGCCATGCTCGAGGAGGCCCGGAGCGGACAAGAGAACCGCTGGCAAGGGTAAGCATTCAGGTTGCGCGTAGGTGTTGTGGTGGTTGCCATGGGTTTTTGGTGATGGCGTCGCGTAGTGCGGTGAGGATGTTGTCGCCGTGTTTGCAGACGGTGGAGATGCATCCGCGGATGCGATCGTGCAGGTTCGACCCGTAACAGACCGGGCCGTCTACCCCGCCCGGCGCGGCCGTGGCGGTGACCGTTCCGCAGCTGCAGGCCCGCTTGTGCATCCGATGCTCGGTGATCTTTACCTTCACCAGCGGCACGTCGCGGACCTGGCACGATCATCCCGGCCTGCTCGCCGCCATCAGTCACACCAGCCACACCTGAATGGTTACGAGTAAAAAGCCATGGGGAACAGCCCAGCATTAAGACTCGGAAGAACGTAAGAAGCTATCCAAATACGCTGCCAGCTGGAGCAGCGCAACATAGGATTCGTGCAGCAAGTTCATGCGTCATGATGACTATACACCTTTACGAGACAAGTTAGACGTGAATGAAGAGAGCCAACGCAGCTCCCGTGCGCAGGGCACATGATGATATCGATCTCACCCAATACAATCCCGAGGAACTGGGAAGATGTATTCGCGCCGCACGCAGGCTGCTTGGCTACTCTCAGCACGGGCTTGGGCAATTAGCATATCTAACTCACACTACTATCGGTAACATCGAACGAGGAGGCACCCACCGGCCGAGGAGAAAAACTTTAGAGACCATACTCGGCATACTGGCTCCCGCCTTCGTCGACCAGGTCGATATTGTAGAAAAAGCACTACAAAAGTTTCACGATCAAATATTCGAAGATACAATGGCTCCACGCAACAAAGCGATAGAGTTAGACGTGAACGACAAGAGCCGGCGCAGCTCAAGTGCGCGAGCAATGAGGGTGTTGACCTCACCCAGTACAGCTCCGAGGAGCTGGGAGCATGCATCCGTGACACACGCAATACATTAGGTTACTCGCAGCTCAAGCTCGCGCGGTTAGCAAATCTAGCAGAAGCGACTATTAAGGGGATCGAAAACGGTAGAACACGGCCAAAGATAGAAACCGTAAAGAAGATTTTTGATGTTCTATCTCCCGCCTTCATTAGCCAGGTAAACCCACTCGAAGAAGCTTTACAATTATTCGCTTATAGTCAAAAGCGCGAAAAGATAGATTTTACTGGATATGATTCTGGTAGCCTTGGCGATCTAATTAGAGATTCGCGAAACTCTCTTGAAATATCAAAAAATAAGCTTTCCAATTTGAGTGGAGTAAATCGCGATACAATTCGCGAAATAGAAGGCGGACAGAGAACACCAAATCAAAAAACTTTAACTCTAATTTTATCCCAACTTCGCGATGCATTTTCGCCTGAGTCCCATATTCCACAAGATATACTACTACATTTAGGCTATTCCAACCAAGAACCCAGCTCGACTGACACCTACGTAAAGTTTAATAACACGAGCATAACTTCGCTCGGTAAACGTCTAACCGCGCTCCGGAGGCTGTCTCTACAGACACTTACTGACCTAGGCGGGCAGACAGGTATTTCTCCTCCGCGCATTTATGCTATTGAACAGAACAAGGTAAAACCTTCGGAGAGCGAGACCATAGTGCTCTCGCAAAGACTTGCATACGGCTTAGCGATTAGCCAAGAAGAGATAATTAAATGGCTTGCCGGAGATACAACGGTACTAATGGTGCCGAAACGACTCACAAAGGGCTGGGGGGCTAGTGGATATGCTCAACAGCATATTTCCGATCCTCCCCCAGCAGCCGATCAGCCGGTTCTTACTTTCGGCTTGATCTTGCGCCGGCTACGAGAGAGGGCCGGTGTCTCAGAAGAGTACGCCAGTGCGGTTTTGCATGATGATGCCGGTTCCCTGCTCACGGCCATTGAAGCCGGGGGCGCTTACGGGAAGACTCCGCTGCTTCCCAGCGCCTCCTATCTGGGTAACGTGGGTGAGTTACTGGACTGTTATCGGGACCATGGCGTCGATGTCGATGGCGCTAGAAGGCAGGTCGCTGATTGGTGGATTGCCAAACATGAGCAGCGTATACCGCACCTGGCTGGACCTGATGCCATAGCCGCAAAGCTCGCTTTGTTCTTCTGCCAGCAAGAAAAGCGCTCGCCACGCCAAGTTTCGGAGCAACTTGATGAACTAAAGATCGAGAACGCAACTTTGGCTGATGTCCGAACAGGAATTAATATTAGACCAGAGTCTGTGCAACTTCTCGACTTACGTAGCTCGGCTGAAGCTACCGCTCAAAGCGAATTGCGCTCGGAATTGAGTGGCTTGATACCAACAGTGTTCTCGCAGCATTTAATTTACTCCTCATCCGAGGATCTGAAAGCATCTTCATTTCGTCCAACCGATGAACTGCGGGAGACATGGCGCAAGGTAGGCGACGTATTACTGCGGTGGCGGAAATCCACAATGGCGGATGACGATGAGTCTCAGCTCCAACTACTTGTGAGCCCGCAACGTTCCCCGATTCGGATGGACGTTTTCGATGACATAGAACAGGGTAAAGGTTACCTACATTTAGATGCAGTTGAACTTCTAGCTACAAGCGGTATACTGTCTCCTGACTCAAAAGACATAGTTAAGCTTTGTCGTAAAGAAAAAGCAGCTCAGTTTAAAAAATACGATTCGTTCTTTGTATATTCTCCCGGACCTCCCACAGGCTATGGCATTGATCTTGACCGGTATTCGAGAGAGATTAGTATAGTAGTTCCCGAAACAGAAATACTCAACTTACCGCGAAGTGAAGCAACTAGTCAGTTACGGTACCTACTTAACCTGCAGCGTAAATGTGGTGCAAGCGAAAGTCTTCCTAATATGACTCTACAGCTGCTACCAGAAGGCGCTTGTGGGAACTTTCCCCATCACATTCGCGCGGCCAAGCCTCACGGCTCGAAGCAATACTGCGCGATAGACAGTGAAGGCAGAAATGTTGACTGGTACCTCACTGAAGGAATGGGCGAAGAAAATTTTCATAGTGGCAGCAAATATGTAAGTCCTGACGACTATATCGGCGTTATTTCTCCAGTTCTCAGTCGCATTCAGCCACTGTAGCTCGGTTTTTGAATTTACTCGCGCAGTTGACCCCAGCATCGAGAATTAAAGCCGGCAATACACGTCGTCGACCACCACGCCCACCTCGGTAGCCGGTGTTCTCGAACAGCTCGGCCGGGGGTCACTACATACTGGCGATCAGCCGATCGCCCCAGTCGTCATGAGCGCGGAGAGGGTCCTTACACAGCACAGTACGCTGGGCTTGATCGTTGAGCTTCAGATGCACCCAGTCCACCGTGAAGTCACGCCGACGCTGCTGGGCGGCATGGATGAACTGGTCGCGCAACCGCGCCCGATCGGCGAATTCGATCAGGCCCGCACGCCACCACCGGTATGACCAGCTCGTGATGCGGGCCTTAACGATCCACCCACCGCGCCGGGGTAAACAGACCCCGCGCATAATCTGGCCCTGCGATTACAGACCCGCAAGGAGGGGTTTTTACGTTTCACCACCAACTTCGCGGTCGGGTTCTCCAACAACACCGCCGAGCAAGCAATCCGAATGATTTAAGATCGGTCTGGCGGATGCGTCGATCGTGATACTCGCCGCCCGTTACGAAACAACCCGCATTCTCACCTCCGATAAGCGCCACTTCCGGGCGATAACACCGTTGTGGGGCACGCAGTTCACTCTGCTCCCAGCCGACGCCGCATGACATTACGGTTAGATAGCCGGCGTGAAGTTGATGCTCGGGCTAACGGGCTGAACCGAGAAGTGGCACACCAAGCCACAACCAGCAAGCTAAGCTACCGTCGCGGAGAGGCTTCTCCTTGCATCCTGCTAGCTGAAACGAGTGATTGAGAAGTGGTGAAAACTTATGGAACCGGTGGTTCCGGGCGGCTCCAAGCCTGGATTGTTGGGGCACTAGCGGGACGAAAAGGTTTAGAGGGAAGGAAAGGCCTACCTGTACTCGGAGACGACGACTATGACGATCGAGTCGCGGAACTCGCAACGTAACTCAGGTTAGGACTCGGGGCAGGAAAGGAATCGATCAAAACAGCATTAGAAATTATATATTCTAAACCTGATTCGGCAACTCCTCCGGTCCCAAGGAAACCTGAGCCTCTAGATACTGCTGATGCAGAGCGGGTCATCCAGACGTTCTATCACAAGTTGTCAAGTCCATCATTAAAAGAGCGGTTAGCTACGACGCTGTATACATTGATTCAGAACGGTAAACTGCCGCCGGAAACTCTTGTGACTAAGACCTTTTTGGCGGATGGACTTAACGCTAGATCAGAGGTGGTGAATGCCGTTCTGGGGGTTCTCGCTGACGTGGGGATGCTCACTTTAGGAGAAAGAAGGCAGCCGGCGAAGGTAGCGATGGGGCCATATACCACGAGTCTAGAAGAAGTTTTGGCCAGATTTCCTGAACCTAAAACCAAAAGAAGACCTGCAGCCGCAGCAGCTAATCCATCTCAACCTGGCTCCCCGGCCTCGGTGGGCGGTACTCCACGTGGTGGAACGCCTGGCGCCTCTCGACGACGTTCACCCCGCCCAGGCCGCTGACCCACGCTGGCTAAGCGACGTTGACCTCCCGGCCCAGTTCACCAGAGACCGGCGGAGGAACGGGGCGTCGCTTGCGCGAATACAGCCACGCGATCACTGCACCACCAATCGTCACTACAGCTACGATCAGCAGCGCCCACAACAGGTTGTAGCCGTAGTGCTGGGTGAGGAGCGTGGGATTGGCTGACGAGCCTTCCCGGATGATCGCTGGCGCGGCCAGCAGGCTGATTACTCCCGCCACAACCAGCCCCCCGGCAACGATCCGGCCCACCGCCGCGTGGAAAACTCGATGAGCCTGCCAGACGAGTGCTCCTCCCACCAGCACCAGCGGAATCAGCACCCCATCGTGCAGCGCCAACCCGATAACCAGCCACTTACCGATCGCCACCAGCTGGTCGGCGGTGTAGTAGTTCCACAATCCATAGCAGCCGATCCCGATGGGGATCAGGCCAAGACAGATCAGCGTCGCCCGAAGCAGTTTCATGCCAGGACCTCCAGGGTGCGGACCCACTTGGTTTGGAGCACACCCGGGCGGCCCGGAGCGATGATGCGGGCCGGGTAGCCATGCTCGATGTCGAGCACTTCCCCGTTGAGCCGGAGCGCTAGCAGCGTGAGCTCGTCGGTGGCGAACTCCGGCCCCATCTCGGTCTGCGCGAACGGTCCCGAAGGCTCCAATGAGATCACTCGCAACCCGGACCCGGCCCGAGCTCCGACCCGATCGAGCAGGTCGCGCACCCGTACTCCGCTCCAGTCCGCGTTCTGGCTCCACCCTTCCACGCAGGAGATAGGGAGCCGCGCGTGGAACTGGGGCATCTGGCGGAGTTCGCTCAGCGTCAACGTAACGGCCCGGGGTCCTTTAATCTGAAGCCGCCAGTCTGGAGAGCGCGCCGAGCTGAGCACTCCGGCCTCGCTCGCGGTTCGGTTTACCGCGAGCCCTTGCGGCCCTTTGCTAGGCGTGCGGGGTGCGAACAGGTTCAGTTTCTGCAGCGGGGAAAACGACTGACCCACGGTCGTGACGGTGACTGTCGCAACAGTAAGGCCGACGGCGGTGAAAAACCCGCGCCGCGACCACCCACGTGCTGGTACAGCCGTGTCGATAACCGCTGGTGCGCCGTCTCGCGCCCGCCGCCAATGCTGGCGAATCAGCGGCAGCTTCACCGCGATATGAATCAGCAACGATCCGATAATTATCCAAGCCAGAAAGAAGTGGGTCTCCCGGAACGGGAACGGCCATGGATACCACTGCAAAGTGTTGAGTAGTCCCATGAATAGCTGTAGTAGCGACGCGCCGACAAACACCGCGATCGACGCCCGCTCCAAGCCGTGAATTGCCGAACGTAACGGCGGCAATTCGAACAAACGTGGATACACAACCCACAGCTTGGCCAGCAGCAACGGGATCGCCGCTATTCCAGTCGCTACATGGGCGCCCTGATTCACCCGATACAGCCATACCGGGCGAGTGGGAAAGCTCATCCAGCTCGCGGGTTCTTGCAGGTAGTGGCTGTACAACCCGGTGAGGAAGCAAACGATCAAGCAGCTAGCCAGCAGGCGGCCAATGCTGACCGCGACCCGCGGATTGTGCATCGCCTCGTTGAAGGCTCCTGGCCGTGCCGGGGAGAAGCGATGGGTGCGTACTATGCGGCTGGTGGCAGTAAATAGACGCTTCACTCGGATATCTCACCATATAGCGACGGTCTGTGTCGCGCTTTGCGCGGCCGGCCTCGCGATTGTTACTGCCTATTCGGTGCTGCACTTTAATATGACAGCCGATACGTGGGAGCTGCTGCGGTGGTACGCCGCTGCGTGGCTGGTGTTCGTCCTTGCTTTAGTGGGGTTGTGGTTTGTCCCGCTGCGCGCCGCTGTGCTGCTCATCATCGCTGGAAGCATCGCGTTGGGTGTGGTCTCACTGCTACAGCCGCCGCGCACCAGCTCCGATGCGGCTCGCTATGTCTGGGACGGCATCGTGCAGCACTCTGGCACCTCGCCGTATGAGTATGCGCCAGCCGATCCGGCCCTGAAGTCGTTGCACACCGATTGGTTGTTCCCTGCCCCGCGGACGCGTGCCGATGGCAGCAACCCGGAGTGCCCCGGTTGGGAGCCGCATCCGGTTTGGCAAGGCCACACGCTGCTGTGCACTGCCATTAACCGGCCCGAAGTCACCACCATCTATCCGGGTGCCGCCGAGGGATATTTCGCGGCGGTGGCATTTCTGACTCCCGACTCCGCGCAGTATCTTCCGATGCAAATCATGGGTTTGCTGTTGGTCACTGGCGTGACGGTCTTGCTGCTATGGGCGCTGCGCCGCAACGGGCTCAATCCGCGGTGGGCGGCGTTGTGGGCGTGGTGCCCTCTGGTGGCCAGCGAGGCAGTGAACAACGCGCACGTGGACGCCCTCGGTGCGCTGCTGGCGCTGGTGGCGGTGCTGCTGATCGCGGGGCGCCGCCAGTTCTCCGGCGGTGTGGCACTGGGTTTGGCTATCGCGGTGAAGCTGCTGCCCGCCGTGCTGCTTCCCGCACTGATCCGCCGCCGGCCGTTCCGGCTGCTCGTTGGTGTTCTGGGCGCGTTCGCCGCGGCCTACCTGCCTTATGTGGTGGTTTCGGGCAGCAAGGTCATTGGTTATCTGCCGGGTTACCTGCACGAAGAGGGTTATCGGGACGATCAGGGGTCACGATTTGCGCTGCTTCGCCTCATCATTCCGCAGGACTGGGCTCAGATCGCCGGCCTAGCGGTTTTGGCAGTTACCGCGCTCCTCGTGTTGTGGCGGGTGAACTCGGACCGGCCATGGACTGCCGCGGCGGCAATGTTCGGGGTCGCGCTGCTGGCCGCTACGCCTGCGTACTCCTGGTACGCGCTGCTGCTGATTCCGTTGGCTGCGCTAGCGCGGCGGCCGGAGTGGCTTGCCGTTGCCGCGGCTAGCGCGGGAGTGTATTTAAGCGGGCTGCTTACGGTTGATGTTTCGGGCTGGGGCTCAAGTTTAGTGGTTACACAGTTAAGTTATGGCGCTGCCGCTCTTCTGGTAGGCGTAGGGGCAGCTGTACGTTTGTGGCTAGGCCGCGCCGCCACGCCAAGCCGCGTAACCGCCCTCGAGATGCCGGAGGTGCGAGAAACCGTACTGCCGCAAGAGCGCGAGCGCGTGTGCGGAACGGACGCCGTGCTCGCAGTACAGCACGGCGGACTGCTCAGTGCTAAGCGGCGCAACCAGCTGGGCTATACGCTGCTCGGTATGAGCGTTCTCGCCGTCGGTGTGCTCGCGTTGCGCCGCCGCCACCTGCGTCGTCGCAGGCTGTGCCGTTGAAACCTGTGCCGTTGAGACAATGCTGCTCAACGGAATTAGGCGCGATCCGGCGATAGCGCCAGCCGCATGCTCCTGCGGCTCCCGAACATCGATCAGAATCGGCGCTGTCCCTTCAACCAGCTGCTGGCGCAGAGCTTTCACGCTGATTTCGTTTTCTTCATCCATGGAAAGAGTGTCCTCCAATTGGTTCCTGCCAAGGCCGCAGGAGCCGCCGCGTACGAGCGCGTAGCGAAGCGGAGCAGGTACGCAAGGCGACGAGAACGATGGCAGGGGCCGATTGGTGGACACTTTAAAGCGCAGCTTGCGAAAGCTCATATCCAGCCCATCAAAGACCAGCAACGTTCCCAGCTCGGGCGCACCGCAGCCGGTGAGCAGCTTGATGGTCTCGATCGCCATAATTGAACCGATCACCGCGCAGACCGGTCCGAGAACACCTCCATCTATGCAGGAAAGTGCCGCGTCCTGCGCCGGTTGCTCCGGATATAGATCGCGGTAGCGGGGGCCCCGACTAGCCCACGAGACACTGGTTTGACCTTGCCAGCGCAGTACCGAGCCCCATACGCACGGCGTGTCTAGCGCGGCCGCTGAGTCGTCGGCGCAGTAGTGCGTCGCGAAATTGTCGCTACCATCTACGATCACGTCGTGCCCGCGAAGTAGATCAGGGGCATTGGCCTCGTTCAGATGGACAGCGTGAGTCATCAGGCTTAGCTGGGGGTGAATCGCGAGCAGAGCGTCGGTGGCGCTGTCCACTTTGAGTCGTCCCGAGTCTGCGCTGCGGTGCAGCAGTTGCCGGTGCAGATTGGATTCGGCCACGGTGTCAGCGTCGATGACCGTGAGTTGTCCCACGCCGGCAGCCGCAAGGTAACTCAGCACAGGGCTGCCTAGCCCGCCCGCCCCGATCACCGCAACGCGTGCGGCTTTAAGGCGGCGTTGCCCGGCCACACCGAGCTCTGGCACGCTGAGTTGACGAGCGAATCTGGTGAAATCAGCCGGGCTGAGCTCTTCGCCTTTTCCGGCTCTAGGTGGTAATTGCACGTCTTCACCGTATCCGGCCCGGAAATGAGTGGCCGACGATTGCTGAGTAAATGTACGCTGGATGCGCTGCGCCGAACCTACTCCTTGGCGTTTTCCCGGAAAACGTCTCCGATGGAAGAGCCGTATGCTTGCTGGTATGTCGGTTTCGCTAGGGTTCCCCGCGGTTCGTAGCGCGGGTGTAACCGTCCCACGGCCCAGCGTTTCTGCGTTGACCGACCAGTTTGGCCGGGTGGCCACCGACCTGCGGGTTTCGCTGACCGACCGGTGCAACCTGCGCTGTACCTACTGCATGCCTGAAGTTGGTCTGGAATGGTTACCACAAGGCGCACTGCTCACTGGTGATGAGTTGGTTCGCTTGGTATCAATAGCAGTCACGCAGCTGGGTGTGGAGCAGGTCAGATTCACCGGCGGGGAGCCGTTGCTTCGCCGCGACCTGGTCGATATTGTCGCCGGCTGCGCGGCGTTGGTACCGCGCCCAGAGATCGCGATGACGACCAACGGTATCGGTTTAGCTAGCCGGGCTGTCGCGCTTGCCCAAGCCGGCCTGGATCGGCTCAACGTGTCGCTGGACACGTTGGATGCACAGACTTTCGCCGCTATCGCCCATCGGGATCTACTGCATCGCACGATGGAAGGCGTCGCCGCGGCCACTGCTGTCGGCATCGGACCGATCAAAATTAACGCTGTGCTGCTGCGGGGAGTAAACGACACTCAGGCCTCACAGCTGTTGGCTTGGGCGTTGGAAAACGGGCATGAGCTGCGCTTCATCGAGCAGATGCCGTTGGACGCGCAGCACGGCTGGGACCGCTCGACCATGGTGACCGCCGAGCGAATCCGCGAGCTGCTGTCCCAACAGTTCCTGCTCACACCGGATGATCGACCTCGAAACGGCGCGCCGGCCCAGCGCTGGCTCGTGGATGGCGGTCCGGCGACGGTAGGAATTATCGGCTCGGTAACGGAACCGTTCTGTTCCGACTGCCGACGGACACGGCTCACGGCCGACGGCCAGGTGCGAAACTGCTTGTTCGCACATTCCGAAACTGACCTGCGTACTCCGATGCGCGCCGGGGCCAGCGACGAGGAATTAGCTCAGTTGTGGCGGAATGAAATGTGGGTGAAAGCGGCGGGTCACGGCATGGGCGCACCCGATTTTCGCCAACCAGACCGCCCCATGAGTGCGATAGGAGGCTAGATCTTGAGTGTGACCATTCGCTACTTTGCCGGAGCCCGGCACGCCGCCGGTACTGAGGAAGAGCAGTGGCCAATCGCTGAAGCACTGGCCTTAGCCCAGCTTGTGATCCAGCTCGGTGATGCCCAACAGGCTCAGCGTCCGGAGCTGGCTTCGGTATTGGCGCGCTGCAGCTTCCTGGTGAATGAAACCGCGGTCACTGACAAAAATCAGCTGGTGGTTGACGGCGACACCGTCGATGCCCTTCCTCCCTTTGCGGGAGGATGATATAGGTGCTCCGAAACTGCTAAAAAATATCCGGCATTCTTTTTTGGTTTAGCCCAAGGAGGTCTTACCTAAGGTTGTCCGTGGCCAGTGCTGCTTCAGCAACATCGCCGAACGGGATCGGGGCTTATCTACTTGTCGGTGATGAAAGGCGCTTGACCGATGCGGGTGGTGTCGGTCGCCTGTTGGAGGAAGTAGGCGGCCGCATTGGCACGTGAGAGGCGGATGCCACCCTTGGCGCCGATTGTGCGCACGTTGATCCGCTCGGTGCGGGGGCCGTTAGTCAGCATGGGGACGCGGACCAGAGTCCACTGCAGGCCGGAGTTCCGGACGATCTGCCCGATCTGAACGAGGGTGTTGTAGGCGACTGGCTGGAACTTGGCGATGAACTTGACCGCTAGAGAGATCTTAAGCTCCCTGCGGTCTGTGGGGTCAGCGTTGCTGGCGGTGCCCAGAGCCACCAGACGACCGACGCCGTGGGTTTTCATCGCGGCGACGATGTTGCGGTAGCCCTCCACGAGTGGAGGGCTGTCTGCCGCGGCGGTGCTGGGGCCCAGCAGGCTCAGGACCGCGTCGGAGCCCTGGACGGCCTTAGTAATCGCTTCACTGTCGCGGAGTTGGCCTTCCACGACAGTGAGCCGGTTGTGCTCAGGCAGCTTGCCGGGGGTACGAGCGAACGCGGTGACATTGTGGCCACTGGATAGTGCCTGTTCTAACAGGAGCTGCCCAGCGGGGCCGGTACCGCCGAAGATGCTGATATGCACGGGTTGGATCCTCAAGTGATCGGGAGCGACGGGCAGAAGGATGCGGAGTCACAGGGAGTACGAGCCGAAGCGACTCCCCGCCCCAGCGGAAGCCGAGTTCTTTCTCATGTCTCGAGCGTAACAGGGAGATGAGGAATGCCTCCGGGTTATTATCGCGGGGCATGGCAACTCGTACTCCGCCTCCTACGCTCTTGGTCAGCCGTTACGGCTGGACTCGCGGCGCAACCACGGTGCACTCCGGACGTTGCCGGCACCTGGCTCCCCGGCCAGACTACGACGTCATAGTCTGGCTCGACGGAACCGGAACTTGCTCGGGGTGGCCCACTGGTCAAGGTGAGAACTATCTAGGAAATCGTTGGCCTAAGTTGTGCCGAAGCCCTGCGTTATCTGTCCTCGACCCCTAGCGTTTTCCGTAGCTTGGCGACGTGACCGGTGGCCTTGACGTTGTACATGGCGTGAATGGTCTTCCCGTCGGCGTCGATCACGAACGTGGATCGAATCACGCCCATGCTGATCCGCCCGTAGGAGTTCTTCTCGCCGTAGGCTCCGTATGCGCGCAGTGTGGTCTTATCCGGGTCTGATAGCAGCGGAAATGTGATCTGCTCCTTCGCGCGGAATTGTGCGAGTTTTTCCGGAGAGTCCGGCGAGAGACCGATCACGTGGTAGCCACCTTCGGCCAGCGAATCGAGAGAATCGCGGAAGTCGCAGGCTTGCATAGTGCAACCGGGCGTCATCGCCGCCGGATAGACGTACAGCACTACCTTGAGTCCGCGAAAGTCGCTGAGCTTAACTCGGGCGCCGGTATCATTGCCGAGATTGAAGTCGGGGGCTTTGTCGCCGGTTGCGAGACGAATCGTGTCGACCATACAGTCACTTTACCGGTGCGGCCGAGATTTATGCCTCTGACCTTGAAGCCTCGTGGAAAAAAGCGCCAGCGCCGCTTCCACTACGATTAATCCCACCGTGGCCGGCGCGGTAAATGTACACGTCCATGGGTCGGCCAACCACGATAGTGCGACCGTCCGGTGAAAAACCTACAACCCGAACCTCTTCGCCGCTGCACAACAACATTCGCTCAAGCCCTCCGGCCTTGACCACAGCTGCACACTCTTGTGTCACGGATAGGCTCCACTCACCGTATGTGGTGGGGAGGGCGCCTCCTGCCAAGCCGGAAACCGGAATCCACGTTGGCTGACCGGGAGTCAAAGCCAGACAGGCGCGGTTATCCTCGTCGAACCAGTCTGAGCGATTCTCGCTCCGGTCACGGGCAACACGGGCGCCGGTGAACACGTCGTACTCGCCACGGCCCTGATGGCTAACGATGAGCAGGCGGCGTGAGTCTGGGAGAAAGCCGAGCTCGGTGAGTCCGCCAATAGCGTGCACTGCGACTAGCACCCATGGATCTGAACTTTCCCGGGCATTATCTCGGACCGCTTTGGTCACCGCGAGTCCAGCGGTTGTTGACCAATACAAAATTCGTTGCCTTCGGGGTCGGTGAGCACGGTCCACTCCGCCCCCCACTCGTTGTGATCGGAGTGTTGAGTAGCTCCGAGTCCGATGATGCGGGTTGCTTCGGCCTCGCGGTCGGCTGCGGTGAGATCAATGTGCAGGCGGTTCTTAGAGGTTTTCGGTTCGGGAACCTTGATGAAAAACCAAGACGGCTTCTCGGCCACATGGTTGTCGATGGAGGCGAAGAACTCGCTTGCCCCTTCATCGACTGGGGTTTCCAATACTGACGACCAGAATCCGGCGACGCGCTGCGGGTCAGCGCAGTCAAACGTTACGTGCGCGAGAGTGACAGGCATGAGGGTAGTTTAGCGCCAGCCCGTCTCTAGAAACGCAATTTAGCCATTTCTAAGACCTCAGAATCTTCGCTGCTAGAGTCCCCCACCGCGTTCGCACCGGATGTGGTCAATTGCTGCGACAACATCGCCGTCCAGGCTCAGTGTCGTACGCATGCACCTAGTTTAACGTCGTGATGTATCAGCACAAGTCTAGTTCGTCGGTGCCATTAGGAGCGAGTCCAGCTGGAGCGGAGTCGGCAGCTCCAGCTTAGAATTCCGGGCATGGATCACTGTGACGTCATAGTCGTGGGCCTGGGCGCTATGGGCAGTGCGACTACCTATCAGCTCGCCAAGCGCGGCGCGCGAGTAGTAGGCATTGACCGATTCTCGCCACCACACGTGTTTGGTTCAAGCCACGGAGATACCCGCGTAACCCGGCACGCCATCGGCGAGGGTTCAGCGTACGTCCCGCTGGTGCTTCGGTCCCATGAACTATGGCGAGAAATCGAGGCCGAGACTGGAGCGGAACTGTTGACAGTAAACGGCTGCTTGGTCATGTCCGAGTCTTCTTCTACGCACAGCCATGCCAGCGACTTTCTCGCAACCACCGTGGCTTCCGCTAAGCAGTACGGCATCGAACATGAGATGCTGGACGTTGCTGAGGTTCGACGCAGATTCCCCCAGTTTCAGCTGACCGGAGGGCAGCCGGCGTATTACGAACCGGGGGCTGGCTTTCTCCGGCCGGAGAAAGCAATTGAGGCGCAGCTGCAACTCGCGCAGCGATACGGCGCGACTCTCCGCCGCAATGAGCGGGTGCTCTCGGTGAAATTCTCGGGCAGCGGCGTCACTGTGACTACTACTCAGGGTCAATACGGAGCCGATCAGGTTGTAATCGCCGCCGGTCCTTGGCTATCGGAGCTCCTCGAGCCAGAATTCGCTCGGCTCTTCACCGTCTATCGGCAGCTGTTGCACTGGTTTGATATTGATGGTCCGCTTGAGCCGATGACGCCAGAACATTTACCGGTATTCATCTGGCAGCTGGGATCGCGAACCAACGGTATATTTTATGGTTTCCCGGCGATAAATGGTCCTGGGGGCGGCTTAAAGGTGGCCACAGAGCAGTATGAAACTCACACTGAGCCCGACACCGCGCAACGAGAGGTCGCCGAGTTTGAGGTGGCGGAAATGTATGACACATACATACGAGGTCGTTTACCGGCTTTGACTTCCCGGGCAGTGAAAAGTACCGCATGCTTGTACACTGTCACTCGCGATTTCGAGTTTGTGATCGATCGCCACCCGGAGCGGCACAATCTGATCATCTGCTCACCGTGCTCCGGTCACGGCTTCAAACATTCCGCTGCTATAGGCGAGGTAGTAGCGCAGATGGCAATCGACGGCGCTACCGCGATCAACGTTGAACCGTTCTCGCTGCGGCGCTTCTTTGAGCTCGGTACGCCGTGATCCAGGCCATGGATTTGTAGCAGTTGCGCTGCTGCAACCCGGGGGGTTCGTGTATTCAGCCGGCGCTGCCGCCGCGAAGCTTGGGGACCCCGACGCTGGTGGCTCTACGCCTTGCCCCACCACTGGTGGAAGTGCTGGACGGGTCCGTGGCCTTCGCCCACACTGAGCTGGTCTGCCGCGAGCAACGCACCGGTGAGGTAGGCCTTGGCGTCGCTTGCCGCCTCTAGCCAGCTGTCTCGCTGCGGCCGTAGCGCTGCGATTGCCGAGGACAACGTGCACCCGGTCCCGTGCGTGTTGCGAGTGGGCACCCGTGCTCCGGATAGCCACTGCCTCCCGCCGCACCACACCAACACGTCGTTGCTGGTACTCCCTGAAAGATGGCCGCCTTTGACCAGCACCTGTGGCGTGCCCAGTTCGAGCAGGCGCTGAGCCTGCTCGCTCAGCGCCTGCTCGTCGGTTGCTTCGGCTTCCCCCAACAGGTCAGCTGCCTCAGGCAGGTTCGGAGTGATCAGGTCTACCCGTGGCAGTAGCAGCTCACGAAGCGCAGCGACGGCGTCGGGAGCAAGCAGCCGATCACCGCTCTTGGCCACCATTACCGGATCGAGCACCGCGTAACCAACGTTGTATCGCTGCAACACCGCGGCGACCGCCTCGATCACCGCGGTGTTAGCGAGCATGCCGATTTTCACCGCGTCCACGTGCACATCCCCGAGCAGCGTCTCCAACTGTGCCGTCACGAAGCTGGCGGGCACGTCGTGTATCGCGGTAACTCCGGTGGTGGTCTGGGCTACCAGAGCCGTAACTACCGCCATCCCGTAGCTGCCTAGTGCGGAAAACGTTTTTAGGTCAGCCTGGATCCCGGCCCCACCGCTGGGATCGGTCCCCGCGATCGAGAGCACATTCCTGATCGGCACTAGTTCTCACCTGACATCAGCGTCACCGCGACGGCCTGCGGATCTGCCGCGGTGCAAATGGCAGAAACCACGGCCACTCCGCTTACGCCGGTAGCGCGTACCGCCGCCACGTTGTCCGGCTTGATGCCGCCGATAGCTACCGTAGGTACGCTGCTCATTCCGCGGAGCTTCGCCATCTCAGCGATACCGACCGGCGTAGCCGCATGTGGTTTGGTCTGGGTGAAAAACACCGGCCCGATCCCGATATAGCTCACTGTACCCACCGGCAGCGCATTCACCTGGGCAATCTGCTCAGCACGTGATGTCGACAGCCCGATGAGGAAGTCCGCTCCGGCGAGCTCACGCGCCCTCGTCACTGGGAGGTCGGTCTGCCCAAGGTGGACCCCTGCCGCCCCGGCCGCGAGCGCCACATCAATGCGGTCGTTCACGATCATCGGCACGCCTGTGCCCTTGAGCGCGGCAACCAGCTCAAGGGTCATCTCATAAAGCGCCCGAGCGCTGGCGATGTGATCGCGCAGCTGCACTAGCGTGACGCCTCCCGCCACCGCGGCGCGCACCGTGGCGGTCACGCCACGTTTTCCGCACATCTGGGTGTCGGTGACTAGGTACAATGCGGGATTCAGCGGCAGATTCATCGGGCACCTATGGCTTGTTGACTCAGCGCGAACAGCTCATCGAGCAGTGCCACCGCGAACGACCCAGGCCCGATATTTCGGCGCCCCGCGCGCTCTCCAGCTGCCGCCAGTAGTGCCGAGGCGGATGCCGCGGCCCGCAACGGAGAGTCGGAGACGGCAGTGAACGCGGCCATCATCGCTCCCAGCACGCATCCGGTGGCGGTAACCCGCGTGAGCAGCGCATCGCCGCCAGGAACACTCAGCGTGGTTTCGCCATCGGTGATGTAGTCAACAACACCACTGACCGCCACTACGCTCTCCTGCCCGCGGGCCAGCTCGACCGCTGCCGCCACTGCTTCGCCGGAATCGATGGCTGAATCGACTCCGCGCCCGGTAGATCCTGCTCCGGCCAAACTCATGATCTCCGAGGCGTTACCCCGGATCACGGTAGGCCCGTGCGCCAGCAGTTCATGCGCAAGCCGGGTTCGTTCGACCAGTACGCCGGCCGCTACCGGGTCCAGGACCCACGGTGTGTCCGTCCGAGCGGCGGTGGCCGCCGTGGTAACTGCGGCCACGGACCGCTCTGCGGACATGGTGCCCAAGTTGATCAGTACCGCATCGGCAGGCGCGACAAACTCGGCCGATTCCGCCGCATTCTCCACCATTGCCGGGGAGGCCCCGATGGCCAGTAGTGCATTGGCGCTGAAGTTAGCCGCAACAATGTTGGTGATGCAATGCAGCAGCGGGCCGCGCTGAGCAATCCGCGAGGTGTCCACTACTACCGACTGATCTGGCCACATCACAGCAGTCAGGGCAGGCCGCGCTGCGGAATTACTCACCTATGCCATCCCTTCCTCGGAACCGCAGCTTACTGAACCACCCCTTACCTCGTGAAGCTTTGCCAACTTCATAGAAGTGTCGGCTAAGTCGCACTATCGGGGTTAGGCTCTAGCGTAACGTTTTGTTATCTGGGTGGGGTGGTGTGGTGGTCGGGGGTCGCCATGGTGTGTTGGTGGAGTTGTTGGCTGAGGTGGGGTGGTCGGTTTCGCGCCTTGCTCATGAGGTGAATCGTGAGGTGGGTGCGGGGTATGTGTCTCGGACGACGGTGTCGGAGTGGGTGAATTGTTCACGGGTTCCTCGTCAGCCGTTGCCGACAGTGGTTGCGCATGTATTGTCGCAGGCGTCTGGTCGAGTTGTGAGTGTGGGTTGTTTGTGGCCAGGCACGGCGGGTTCCGCGGAGTGGGTGTCTGCGGATGTGGGAACCCAGGTTTCCTGGGATTTATGGGGCACGAAAGCGCTGGTTAATGGTTGGTTTACCTCGGGAGGTGCGATGTTGGGTGGGGATCGTCGTAGTTTTATGGCGTTATCGGGGGCGGCATTGACGGTTCCGGCCTGGCAGTACGTGGATCGGGTGAAGGATGTGCCTGATGTAGGTGCTTTTGAGCGGGCCTTGGGTGGGTCAGGTGTTTCTTCGCCCAAGGTGTCTGCGGCGTTGGTGGAGTACTTCCAGACGTTGGTTGGAGCTTTCCGCCGCATAGACGACCTTGAAGGCGGCAGCCCAGAAAACCTCAAGCATGTGGACAACGCGATAGGTCAGGTCAATAGCTATTTAAAGCATGGCACTTTTACCTCTTCCGATGTAGCGCCGAAGCTTTTGGGTGTTTTGGCGCAAATGTGTCAGACCGGAGGTTGGATGGCCGTAGATGCGGAGAGCCATGGCCTCGCCCAGCGCTATTACCGCATGGGTCTACAAGCGGCGCATAGCGCGGGAGACCATGATCTAGGCGCGGTACTCCTTGCTTGCATGTCGTATCAAGCGGCTAATCGTCAACAGGCACACGAAGCTAGTGAGCTTGGAGCCGCCGCGATGCGGGTCTCGCGATCGGCGCATCCTCTGGTGCGAACTGTCGTGATGGCGCGAGTAGCCCATGCCCAAGCAGCTGCTGGCGATGCGCGTGGTTTTCGATCGTCAACCCAAAAATCGGCCGAGTTGTTTGAGCGGGCACAAGAAGTCGGTGGAGGCCCCGAATACCTGTACTGGCTCGATTCATCCATGGCTGAGACCGTAGCTGGGCAGGGCGTGTTGCTGCTCACACTGCGAAACGCGCGTGGCGCTAAATCTCAGCTGGAGGAAGCCGAGCGGTTGCTCGCTGCTGAAGTTACTCAGACTGGACCGGATCGCCCTAGGGACGCGTACTACCACGGAGCGTGGTTGGCGCGAGCGCATGTCAAACGGGGGGATCTCTATAGAGGGCTTTCCGCGGCGCAAGGAGTGGTTGACGGCGTAGGCACCATCAGCTCTCCTCGCACCCGTAGAGTGCTCGGCGACCTGGACAAAGATTTGGCGAATTTACGCAGCGATCGAAACCTGCGCGAGGTCCGCCAACTGCGCAAGCAGATGCAGGCTGTGCTCGCCGCATAACAGTTTCGTGGCTGTCCATACGACTTCAACTATGAAGTCGTATGGACAGCCATTACCAACAGCGCTGGCTAGTTCGGTTGCTTACCAGTGGAATGCGGGCGGGTCCCGGTTGTCCTGCTGGCTGGCATTGGTTCATCCGAACGGGCTGTCTCGCGCTATTTCTACGGTGATTTAGCCGATTCAACGCCCCGCGCATGGCACGATCGATACAGCTGAAAAGTTCGGTTGTGCGCGGGTATTGCGATGCGGCCGTGGATACTTTGGCAATCGGCGATGGCTGCCAAAGTCGAAGAGAGGATGGTCAGATGCTCAGTCTCGCGCCTGAATGTGCGGCTCGCGGTTTTGGCTGGCACTAAGTTTTAGCTAGCACCGCATTTTAGCTAGCGCTGCTTCCGCTAATACTGGCCAGTTACCTCCAAGAGCTATCCTTATCCTAAAGAAGCCCTATCGAAAAGTGTCGCGCCCCGCCTCTAAGGCGCGCGACACTTTCCCTATGTGGCGTAATGTCGGCAGGAGAAAGGGGGCGCTGCACAGTGGAGTCAGATTCGTCCATGCGTTGGGTTTCGTTGTCGTGGGCTAAACGCATCATTTACGCCATGTCGTTAGGCTGTATTACGGCTTCGGCAGTGTTGTTTGCGCTCACATTCTCCCTTGAGGAGTATCAAAGGATTTCCTGGCCAGCTGTCGCGCTGCTCGGGATGCTCGCAGTCCTATGTGACCAAGTCAATTTACGGTTTGTGATTCGACGCCAAACCTCGAGTTTCAACTTAGGTGAAATCCCACTGGTCTTGTCGCTGTTCTGGCTTCCGCCGCTAGCGTTCTTACTGCTACGAGAGCTGCCTGGTCAGCTGTGGGCGCTCGTGCGGACGCGCAGTGCGCCCATCAAGCAGCTCACCAACTTCGCGGTGCACGCGCTAGACGTGGCTTTGGTTTCATATTTATTTCGATCTGTGGACGCGCGGGATCCCACACAGGCCAAAACCTGGGTCGTTGTGCTGGTTGCGGTGCTCATCACCAATGGCGTGACCAGTGTTGTAATCGGCAGCGCGATCTCTCTTGTGCAGGAGCCGCTACGCGGCCCAGAACTGCTGCGCTACGGAGTGACGTACTTTGGCGCGGCGCTGCTCAATACCTCAATCGGCCTGGTGATGGCTTTAGTGTTCGACGTCAACCATGTGGCCATCGCGCTGCTGGCCGTGATCTTTACTGTCATGTTGTTCGGATATGGCGCTTACAGTCGCGTAGTGCGGCAGCACAAAACGCTGAACCACCTCTATGACTTCACTAAAGCGGTGAGCAGTGCCCGTCACGACGGTGGGCTCGCCGACGCGCTGCTGTTGCGTGCCCGGGAACTGCTTGATGCCGAACGGGCGACGCTTTGGTTGCCCAAGCAAGGCAGCTATCCTGAGCTTCGACTGTCGGCACAAGAAGGCCTCGCCGGTTTGATCGACGATCCGCATGTTGCAGCTGATGCCATTAGTTCTCGGGTCATTGATAGCGGCGTTACTGTGGTCATCTCAGGTAGATACCCCACCGCGGACCCGGTTTTACGTGCCGCCCTCACACAGCGGGGCATCAAAGACATTATTGCGGTACCGCTGCGTTCCGGGTCGGCCATCATCGGTTGCCTTGAGGCGATGAACCGAATGGGGGATCTCTCCACCTTTGGTGCCGACGATGTACAGCTGGCGGAAACTCTAGCCGCACACGCGGCGGTAGCGGTGGAAAACTCCCGGCTCGTGGATCGGCTACGCCACGACGCCGAACACGACGCGCTGACCGGCCTGGCGAACCGTCGCCGGTTTGCCAGTGCTGTGGCTGCTGCGATACAGGTGCAACCTGCCCCTGGCGAAGTCGTGGCAATTATCGAATTCGATGTTGATTCGTTGCGAGATGTTAACGAAACCCTAGGCCATGAAGCAGGAGACCGACTGCTGGTTGAAGTCGGTCGTCGGCTGGAATCGGAATCTCCTGACGGTGCGTTGGTCGCCCGGCTGGGCGGCGACGAATTCACCGTGCTGGTGCGAGCTCAAGGCATAGAAGGAGCTCAAGCCCGCGCCGCCGCACTGCAGCACGGATTGGTAGAGCCACTCAAGCTAGACAAGTTTACCCTCGACGTCGGTGCCGCGGTGGGGATCGCCGTTTACCCCGAGCACGGAGACGACGCCGCGACGCTCCTGCAACGAGCCGATGTGGCGACCTATGCCGCTAAGAACAATCCTCGCTCCATCCAGGTATACCGACCTGCCTTGGAGTCTCGAAGCTTGCAGCGTTTGGGTCTGATCTCCGAGCTTCGTCGAGCTATCGATGATGCTGCGCTGGCCGTCTTCTACCAGCCCAAGGTCGCACTGGGCAATCGCGAGCTAGTGGGTATGGAATGCCTGGTGCGATGGGATCATCCCGAGCATGGTCTGGTGCCACCAGATGAATTTATTCCGGTAGCCGAGCACACCGGTTTGGTTGGTGCTTTGACCCGATTGGTGCTACGGACCTCGCTGGAACAGTGCCGCGCTTGGGTGGACGCTGGTACTGACATTGGCGTCGCGGTAAATCTGTCGGCGCGCAGCCTGGCCGACCCAGACTTTGCTGAGGAACTCGACGCCATGCTGCGGGAGACGGGTGTGGCGCCGCAGCGGCTCACACTGGAAATCGTTGAAAGTGCCATGGTCGGTGATGTGCATCGCCCCAATCCCACGCTACGGAAGCTGTTCGCGCTCGGCGTGCGCCTATCTGTTGATGATTTTGGTACGGGCTATTCTTCGCTGTCGTATCTGCGGCGGCTCCCCGTTCACGAGGTGAAGATCGACAAATCTTTTGTGTTAGGCATGGCCACCGACTCTGGAGATCTGGGCATTGTCCGGGCGATTGTCGACCTTGGTCGGCACCTGGGCATGGCCGTGGTAGCTGAGGGCGTGGAAAGCGAAATGACGCTGGCGCTCTTGGAAGAGATGGGCTGCGACATTGCGCAGGGCTTCTTGTTCTCGCGCCCACTGCCTGCTGAGCGAATTGAAGCGTGGATGCGCCAGCGCACCCAAACCGAGACGGGTGCCGCGGTTGATGGTGCTCAGCGGTTGCGGGTGGTAAGCGCTTGATGCCTCTAACTGGCTCAAGTACTGAAAAGGACCCGTGTCGAATATGCTCCGCGTACCTGATCACACCAGAACATCCGACACGGGTGCGGTGTGGCGGCATGGTCTCGTTTTTTCCTTAATCGCCAACGCTACCTGGATGATTCAGCCGCTGTTCTGGCCGTTATTGAAGCCTTCGAGTGCCATCGAACTCCTCGCGCATCGCGTCGTATGGTCGGCGCTGGTCTGTGCGCTCTTCGTGTTGCTGCTAGGCCGCTACCGCGCGGTGGCTCAGCTATGTCACAAGCCACGCATCGTCGCGCTACTTGGAGGTGCCGGCGCATGCGTGGCCACAGCATGGGGCGTCTACATCTACGCCGTCACCACAGGCCATGTGGTCGAGGGTTCGCTGGGCCTGTTCATGCTGCCACTGGCCATTGTGCTGGTTGGTGTAGCCGTTCTTCGTGAACGGCTACGGCCGGCTCAATGGATTGCGGTCGGCGGCGCGGTGGTTGCCGTCGGCATCCTGACGTTTGATTATGGGCGATTGCCGTGGATAGCTGTGACAATCAGTGGTCTGATGGCAGTGTATGCGCTCCTCAAGAAACGAGCAGGCGCGCCAGCTCTGGAAGGCTTTATGGTCGAATGCCTGGTGATAGTGGGGCCGGCACTCGGTTTCATCGGATGGTTGATGCTCACCGGCGGCGCCAGCGTTGGCCGAATCTCGCTGTCCCACACCGCGCTCGTAGCGGCCTCTGGTGTCATCACCACTATTCCCTTGATATCGCATGCGGCAGCTATCAACCGATTGTCGTTGACCACTGTTGGCATATTGCAGTACCTCAACCCGATCGGCCAGTTTCTTCTCGGGGTACTCCTGCTTCATGAAGAGCTGTCAGTGACGCGCTGGCTCGGCTTCGGCTTGATCTGGGTTGTACTTGCTGTTTTCACCGCCAGTTCCCTTCACAGCCATCGGGGCGCAGCAAGCAATCTCGCATAGATTGGGCTTGGCTGTTGTGGGAAGGAATAAGAGAGCCCGGCAATAGGGACGCTGCCGGAGCCTCTAAGCCATGGTCGCTTCAGCTGCCTAGTGCCGCCTGAGGTAACCTAGGTGAGCTTGTTTAAATTTGCTGAATTGGCCCCTTTAGCTCAGTCGGCAGAGCATCTCCATGGTAAGGAGAAGGTCTACGGTTCGATTCCGTAAAGGGGCTCTCATTTACTCACTGGCTACGCTGTACTAGTGCGGGACACCCGCACCCGGGCAGTCGCCTTACGTGCCCACAAGCACGCGGCGGCTCCTGCGGCCTTGCCAGCGAGTAAATGAACGTTAAGTGTTGGTGAGGGCGTTCTCGTCGCCTTACGTGCCCACAAGCACGCGGCGGCTCCTGCGGCCTTGCCAGTGGCGAATTGAACTGTAGTTACTTGGTAAGGGCTTTTCGTTGCCTTGCTAAGTTGGAACGAGCAGGGCGGTGTAGCTCAGCCAGGCAGAGCAAGCGGCTCATAATCGCTGTGTCGCCGGTTCAAATCCGGCCACCGCTACGATGGACCTTGGTCCTTGATCTTCATCGAGGCCCAATCGCAAGACCGATATCAGTTTACCAAACCAGTATGACACGCAGAAAGGCACGTTTTAGTGGCCGCCACGGATGTACGCCCCAAGATCACCATGGCTTGCCAGGAGTGCAAGGAACGCAACTACATCACCCGTAAGAACCGGCGTAACGACCCGGATCGGATGGAGTTGAAAAAGTTCTGCTCGCGCTGCCGCAAGCACACCGCCCACCGCGAAACCCGCTAAACAGACGAAATGCAGGGTCTGCAAGAAACGCCAAGCGATCTCCAACGCTTGGCGCAAGCTTTGCCGGGTCGCAGTTATCGGCTGACTCAGCCATACGAGGTGGCTAGGGAAAAGCTTCGGGAGTTCGCGTCAGCAATTGGAGAAATGGACCCGGTATTTCATGATCCCGCGGTAGCTGTCAAGTGCGGTTTTCGTGATGTTGTAGCTGTGCCGACCTTTCCGATCGTTATTACGTTCAAGGTGTTGCAGCAGTTGTTGGCAGATCCAGAACTTGTCATCGACTTGCGTCGTGTTGTGCACGGGGACCAAAAATTCACCGCACTCCGGCCACTCTGTGCTGGCGATGTGCTGGGTTGTAGTACATCGGTGACGCAGGTGCGCACTTTCGGGGGCAGCTTGATGGTTGCCACCAACAGCGAGCTGCACCCCATCGAAGACCCTAAGACATCGATTGTGCACGCCGAGGCATCCCTGCTCATTGGTGCGCAGGCCCGCATATGAGTAATGAAATCCCAGGCGTGTGCCACGGGTTGCTGCCCGGCCAACAACTTCCCGAGCAGACGTTTGTGGTAACCCGCGCCGATCTTGTGCGTTACGCCGGCGCGGCCGGAGACTTCAACCCTATCCACTACAGCGAGCGCATCGCCCGAGCCGCTGGACTACCCGGAGTGGTGGCACATGGCATGTTCACCATGGCGCTTGGGGCACGCGCCGTACATGCCTGGGTTGATGCCGCGGTGACCGTGTTGGAGTACAACGTACGGTTCGCTAAACCAGTGATAGTGCCCGACGACGAAACCGGAGTTCGTGTGATGGTGAGCGGCACGGTGAAAAGCGTCGCCGAAGACGGATCGACGCTGATTATGCTCACCGTTACGAGCAACGACCAAAAAGTCCTCAGCCAAGCCCGCGCTACGGTGCGACAAAATAACGATCGGATACACCATGGTTGAGCTTCTCGCCGAGAACCCCGAGCGAGCAAAATCGCAGGAGAGGACAACCCCAAAGAGGGCCTCCTTAGCTGCGATCCTGCGGGGAATCAACAGACAAAAAATACTGTCTGGCCGGATAGCTTCACACGCTTACTGGTGGTTGCCAACCCTTATTACGCTCCTTGTGCTTAGATTTCGAGCTGGGCGGCCAGTGCTCGGCGAGGATGAAAGTATCACCTGGGATGCTAGTATCCGCTCAATCAGAGAGCTGAAAGCCCTTGCCTCCAATACCGATGCCGTAATTGCTCCATATTACTTTTTTATGCATTTTTGGATTCGGCTATTTGGTGATTCTGAAGTTGCCTTGCGAGCACCATCGATACTTGCCGTTGCCGCAGCAGTTGGCATGGCCGCCATGTTAGCGCGCCGGTTATTTTCGCCAAAAGTTGGTATGTTAACTGGAATTTTGCTGGTATTGATACCAGCAATTACTCGCTATGGTCAAGAAGCTCGGCCCTATGGTTTCGCAATTTTGTTCGGAACAGGGGCAACGTTGCTACTTTTTTGTGCGTTAGATCGCCCGTCATGGTGGCGCTGGTTCGGTTATGGCCTCTCGATTATGTTGCTTGGGTTATTTCAGCTTTTAGGATTACTGCTTCTACTGGGGCATGCGACGGCTTTAGCATTCCGGTTTTGGGAAGAAAACCGAGGTCGCTCTATTATCCGAGACAGCGACATTAATTGGCGCCCCTATCTATGCTGGATGTTGGCTACTATCGGGGGATTACTCCCGATCATACCTGTAGCGCTGGCTGGATTTACCCAGCAAAAAAGCCAGCTCTGGTGGATTCCGCCTATGAAGTGGGACGCCTTCCAAAATCTACCTAACGATCTATTCTGGTCACCAGCCATTGGTTGGTCCCTTGTCGGGATCGTTCTGTTCTTTCTCGCGGGAAATAGCTTTTCTTTCTATGGGTATAATCGCACAAAGGTTTATCAACTTGGCGCCATAGCTATAATGCCATCAGTAAGTCTATACATAATGTCATTTGTTTCGCCATCTTGGGTACCGCGCTATGTGATCTACACCGTGATCCCGTGGTGTTTACTTGCCGCAGCCGCCGCCGCTACCACTAGATGGCGGACCATAGTCGTTTTTGTGCTTGTGGCAATAATCGGAATACCTACTTACAGTTACCTTCGTCTTCCTATCAGTCACGATCAGCCCGACTATCGCGCCGCGATGCGTGTAATTAGTGAAAATTATCGGGCGGGTGACACTATGGTTTATGAACCACGGGAGGCATGGAAAGTGCGACCCGAAGTGCGCTACTATCTTCGGAAAGACCGTCCTCGAGATGTACTCGCAGTGAGCAGTTCAAAGCAGAACAACTCTTTTCATACTTATGAATGCCAGAAACCAAGAAGTTGCTTGCGGGGTATTTCTCGTGTGTGGGTGTTCCGTCCTAGTAAACACGATTCCGCATTAGATGACTATGTAGATCTAACACCTGAAACTTTAAGGCAAGACTATTTTGTTGATAAAACATGGCATCCTGGTACAAGCACGGTTGCACTGTATGTGCGTAAGGCATTGCCTTAGAACTAACGTAAGGTCTACTAGTGGCTGAGTTCACCTCTCTGGCCTCTCTCAAAGGCGAACCTTTGGAGTTACATCCCATCGGTAGGCAGGGTGCGCTGCCTACCGCCGTCAGGCGTCGCTTGGCAGCTGGCAAGCTTCGATGTGTCCTCACTCGCATGAATTCTGCTGCGAAAAGGTTGTTTCTTCGAGAGGGGAGCCTCTTAGTATTTGGGGCGATGATTTTGGCCGTGCTGATGGAATGGCCTTCGCTGCGCTATGCCAGTACAACGGTGCCTAAGGACCTAATTGACCCACTTACGCAGGCCTATTTGCTGAGCTGGCCAGGTCATATCTGGCCGATCGACCCAGCTCAATTGTGGAACACCAACACATTCTTCCCGGAGCTCGACAGCTTCGCCTTCAGCGACTCAATGCTGGGATATGCACCGTTCAGCTTTTTTGGGCATGGTACACAAGCCGCTCTCATCCGGATTAATCTGTTGTTCGTAGGCGTACGCGCGCTGTCGTTTATTGGAGCTTATGCCCTGGTTCGCCAACTGGGTTCGAGCTGGCCCGGTGCGTTACTAGCTGGCGTGGCGTTCGCTTTCGCACCGTGGACATACAGCCATAGCAACCACCTTAACATCCTGTCCACCGGAGGCATTGCGTTAGCAATGGCCGCGTTATGCCGCGGTCATGGTTTCTCCTTCTCGAAGGGATTTGAACACGATAAAGTTCGACCCGGCTGGGCGTTAACGGGCTGGCTGATAGCAGCCTGGCAAATCAGTATTGGATTTGCTCTTGGGCTGCCGTTTTTTTATGTGCTGCTGAGCTTATGTTCGTTGGCTGGAGCAGCCGCAATATTCAGCTGGATCAAACACCGACGATCCCCCCTGCCTAATCGCCTGCTGTTAGCTGACGGCCTCGGCGGAATGATTTTCGGGCTTATTACATGGTACATGGTCACGCCCAGCCTGCGATTGATTGAGCACTTTCCAGAAACTAAGCGATCCCTCGGCGAGATAGCGTATTTCTCGCCGCACTGGCAGTCGTTCTTTATTGCACCGGCGAACTCAAGATTTTGGGGTGACGTGCACGCGCCTTTGCGCGAACACCTCGTGGCTGGTAGGGGCGCCGCGATCGACGAAGTGACGCTGTTTCCCGGCATTATACTGCTGGCATGTGCGCTATTGGGAGTGCTTTTCTCTATCTGGCGCATCTGGGTCCGAATAGCACTTCTCGTAGCGATCTGCTCCAGCGCGGTGCTAGCGCAGGGGCCTTGGAGCGCTGGTGGCCGGTATAGCTACTTAGCGTTGTATAACCATTTACCTGGATGGGACGCCATCCGTACACCCGGACGGCTAATGTTATGGATCATTCTTGCGTTAGCGGTGCTAGCTGCCGGTTTTGTGAGCAGGGTAGGAAAATCGCTGGGGAAAAACCCGCGGAAGAAATTTATTGCCGCAGTGCTTGTGATTCCCGCTCTCCTAGTAGGGCTAGAAGGGACAAGCACCACACCGCACCCAAAAGTGCCGGCGGCGCCGATAGCCGTACAACACGCAAAAGGCCCGATGCTGGTTTTACCTTCCTCGTACCCCTTCAATCCGCGCGTTATGTTTTGGACCGTAGGAATCTATACTCCCACAGTTAACGGATCTAACGCCCTGTTGCCTCCCAGTCAGGGAAGTATAGTCGCCCATGCGCTGCAAATTCCTGACGCCGCCAGCGTTTCCTACCTACGTAATCAAGGTATCCGCAGCGTCGTAGTGCTCCGGGACGAGGCGCTCGACGATTCCGCGCGGCGACTGCTGGGGGTTCAAGCCAGACAACTACCTGCAACGGTCACCCGAATCCAAACTCCAGATGCAGTGACCTTCGTTCTTAAACCGGTCTAACCATGCATGCGGCTTGACCTGGACGTAGACGTCAAAGGTCCCCCTTGGTATCGTCGACAACTACCTTCCCTGGCAACGACTGTTTTCCCGTCACCGACCCGGGTATTTGCGTGACAGTACCGGCTGGTAGAGCGGGTACTAGATCTGATGTATCCGAAGAATCTCCGTCGGCTGCGTTAAAGTCAAGGTTTGCGATAGCAGCGCGGCTAATCGGCAAATTTACCTCTGCAGCCGGATCATTAGACTCCTGTTTGCCGCTATTTCCCTCCTCCAAAAACGTCTCTGAGTTATCACGAGCTGCAGGGAGGAAAATAACTAAGAGCAACATAGCTATGATGTAAGCGTTCACCAGGAGAACCGCGCGCCACTGTTGTAGTGTCTCCTCGCTGGGCGTGTCGCCGTAGCGCATTGTGATGCTACTAGAAAAAAGCATGAAAACACCTGCCGCTACGCTTAACCGTAGCCATCGTCGGGTTCCTCGGCTGCTCATCGCCGCGTTTACTAGTACTACTACAGTAGGGAGAACCCATACCAGATGATGGATCCATGTGATAGGGCTAACCAAAGCTGCGGCTAGACCAACTATGGCAAATCCGGCAAGATCAGCCCCCTGAAGATAGGCTTTTCGTGCCCGCCATAATGCGAAAATCACTACTGGGATGCTCAGCGCCAACCAAAGTACCGTTGGAGCAACTGGTTCATATAGGGTTCTCGCTATAAACCCCGTCAACGAATTATTGACAGATCGAAGCATGTTGTTGATATTTCGCGCGTGAAAAATTTCGTGGGTGAAGTAACGCCAAGAATCTTTGGGTAAGATGATAAAGCCGATTAGCGTAGCTGCCATCCCAGTACCGATAGCGGTAAACATAGCTCGCCAACGCCGCGTGGCGGCTAAGTACACAATAAATAACAGCGGGGTGAGCTTAATTGCGCTCGCTAGTCCAATACCAATTCCGGCGAATCGTGAATTAGCTCGCAGTAATGTAAAATCTGCTAGAACAAAAAAAAGAAGGATAAGGTTAATCTGTCCTAGGCCAATAGTGATCCATATAGGTGTCAAAGCCAAAGAAAGCGTAACCGCCAGCGCCCATACATATAAGCGATTCCAGCTGTATTTTTTTGCCATCGGGAAGATTGAGAACCATGTGGCGGCGCCAAGCGCACATAGCGATACTTCAGTGACAAATATAAACGCGGTACCAGTAGAATTAAAGGCTAACGGGCTTAGAAGTACAGCAGCGAATGGCGGATAAACAAAGCTGAAAGGTCCTGTGCTGAAATCATACAGTGCGCCCCCGTCAAACAACCAATACTGTAGTGCCCCACGATAAATGTTAAGATCGTAAGCGTAATGAGTTAGTAAGCCGCTGTGCAGCGTCCATGCGGTGCTAAGCATGACACAAACAACAATCGTCGCGGCCGCAAAGCTATGGCGAATACTCGTGACCGTCCATAAACGTCGCAGAGTGCGGGTACACCCACCATGAGAGAGCATGCGATGTCTACCTTCATCATTTTGGCGTTTTTGCATATGCGTACGGACTCTGGCCTACCCCAAAAGCTGCTTAATCCGTTGGACACCTTCGGCCAGGTCATCGTCACCTAGGGCGTAGGACAGCCGTAGATATCCAGGTGCTCCAAAAGCTTCGCCAGGAACCACTGCTACTTCCGCTTGGTCGAGAATCACCTCGGCGAGTTGGGCGGAGGACTCAATTCGCACCTCACCAATACTGCGACCGATTACCCCGCGTACTGACGGAAACGCGTAAAATGCACCGTGCGGTTCTGGGCATACTACGCCGTCGATTTCGCGGAGCAGCCTTACGATAGTGCGCCGCCGCCGATCGAAGGCTTCACGCATGGCATGGGCGGCGTGCAGATCTCCGCTAATCGCGGCTAGCGCGGCGGCCTGGGCAACGTTGCACACGTTGGACGTCACATGGGACTGGAAGTTGCTCGCCGCCGCTATTACATCGGTCGGTCCAAACATCCAACCCACTCGCCACCCGGTCATCGCGTAAGTCTTTGCCACTCCGTTGACCACGATGCAGTGGTCAGCAAGCTCCGGCACCATGCACAGGATTGAAGCCGAATCCACCCCATACACCATGTGTTCGTAAATTTCATCGGCGACGACCCAAATACCGTGCTCTAACGCCCAACGCCCGATTTCGGTGATTTGAGCTTTTGTGTACACCGCGCCTGTTGGGTTGCTCGGCGAGCAAAGAATCAATGCCTTGGTTTTTTCGGTACGAGCGTTCTCGAGCTGGGCAACTGTGACCAAGTAGTCTTGGGAGTCATCGGCCAGCACTGAAACCGTCTTCCCACCGGCTAGCGCCACCGCTTCAGGATAAGTCGTCCAATAAGGGGCCGGCAGTAGCACTTCATCGCCGTCGTTAACGATAGCCGCCACTGCCTGAAACACGGCCTGTTTACCGCCATTGGTAATCAATACCTGCGCTGGACTGATACTCACACCAGAATCACGTAGTGTTTTTTCCGCTATGGCTTTCTTCAATGCCGGCTGGCCCGCCGCGGGGGAATATCGGTGGTTCTTGGGCTCGCGCGCAGCGGCTACAGCGGCATCCACAATGTAGTCTGGCGTAGCGAAATCGGGCTCTCCGGCACCAAAGCCAATAACCGGCCGACCCGCGGCCTTAAGTGCCTTAGCTTTGGCATCCACTGCCAATGTCGCCGATTCGGCGATCGCGGCAAGCCTGCGCGCGATACGTGGACGAGGAGGAGTTTCGGATGCGGTAGCCGCGTAAGACGTCACAGACATGGCCTAATGTTGCCACTGCGGTGGATGTACCCGAAACTTGACCTACCAGATTGGGCAACCTCAATGGTAGCCGCGTACACTTACGGTGGTTAGTGGCTCAAGCTGAGTGCCGGTGGCTGTGGTCAGTGATGCTGGTTCGACGAAGTTTGCTCTTCGTAGTCTTTGCATACTGCTCTGTTGCTTGTGTCGCTAAGGCGCATCTAGGGGTGTGGCTCAATTGGTAGAGCAGCGGTCTCCAAAACCGCAGGTTGCAGGTTCGAGTCCTGTCACCCCTGCCATGGACAAGTTGCATCAGTGGCAGTGCGTGTCTATTTTGTTAGGCGAGTGAGGAAGATATTTAGTGGCGAGTGAGACTGTAGTCGAGCGCTCCGGAAATAAGGATTCATCCAGCAAGGGGGCTAAAAGCTCCTCGCGTGGTGGACCTATTGCCCGTGTGTCTCGGTTCATTCGTGAAGTCGTTGCTGAGCTTGGCAAGGTAATCTGGCCAACGCGGGCGCAGCTGATCACCTACACCGGAGTAGTTTTAGTGTTCTTGGTGATCATGACCACGATCATCGCCAGCCTTGACTTTGGCCTAGGTAAGGCAGTTTTGTGGATATTTGGTAAGCCTGACGCGGCAACTGGCGGCTAGGTGTGGCCAACAACGGCGGGCAGTAGGAGGCGTAGCCTCCACGGAATGGTCGTGACGGAAATGTTGCGGCAGTAATGTGTTGTATTGCAGAGAGCGAGCGGACGCGTGTCTGATGTGGAAAGTGGTGCCAGCACAATGGACAGCGTAAAGGGCAGTGGGGCTAAGGAAACGGATCTGCTTACCGACGATGCGCACCTCGATGCGGATGTACTAGTTACTGAAGCCAGTGCCGGCGAGGAAGCAGATGCCGAGCACAGTGACCCGGTGACTGAGCTCAGAGACGCGCTGCGGCGCGCTCCAGGTGACTGGTATGTTGTGCACTCCTATGCCGGCTATGAAAACAAAGTGAAAACGAACCTGGAAAATCGAATCTCTAGCCTAGATATGGAGGACTACATTTTCCAGATCGAGGTGCCTACCCAAGAGGTCACCGAGGTTAAAAACGGTAAGCGGCAGCAAGTGCAAAGCAAGATCTTCCCCGGCTACATCTTGGTTCGCATGGATCTCACGTCTGAATCCTGGTCGGCGGTGCGCAACACCCCGGGTGTCACTGGGTTTGTTGGGACTACCTCGCGTTCAGATCATCCCTCGCCATTGAGCAAGGACGAGGTTTTACGAATCCTTTCGCCCACTGTCAAAAAGGAGTCCAAGCCGCAGGTGCGCGTGCTCGACTTCGAAGTCGGCGATTCGGTCACTGTCACCGAGGGTGCGTTTGCCACGCTTCCGGCTAGCATTTCTGAGATTAACCCGGACGCCCAAAAACTCAAGGTGCTGGTGTCCATCTTCGGTCGAGAGACCCCGGTGGAGCTCAACTTCAACCAAGTTGCGAAAATTTAACTGTTCTGGAGCTCAAGCACCTCCAGGTATCATTTATCTATTACAGGAAAACTCGAATGCCTCCAAAGAAAAAAAAGGTCAGCAAAGTCATCCGGTTGCAGATTTCGGCTGGGCAAGCGACACCGGCACCTCCCGTGGGGCCCGCGCTCGGTCAGCACGGCGTGAACATCATGGAGTTCTGCAAGGCATACAACGCTGCCACGGAAAGCCAGCGTGGCAACATCGTGCCGGTAGAGATCTCGGTGTATGAAGACCGATCCTTCACGTTCGTCACCAAGACCCCGCCCGCGGCTCGGCTCCTGCTCAAAGCCGCTGGCGTCGAAAAAGGCTCCGGTGAACCGCACAAGACCAAGGTGGCATCTGTCACGCGCGATCAGGTGCGCGAGATCGCCGAGACGAAGATGGAGGACCTAAATGCCAACGATTTAGAGCAAGCTGAACTCATCATTGCGGGAACGGCACGGTCAATGGGCATCACGGTCAAGTAGGGTCTGGGGTGGCGGAGGGGCCCGGTCCAGCTTCCATCTGCCAGCGTTCTCGTCGCCTTGCGTGTTGCCCCGGCGTAGCTTGCGAGCCGGCCATGAGCACAGCAGTACGCGGCGGCTCCTGCGGCCTTGGCAGTCGAAACCTGGCTCCGGCCTAAGTTCAAAAACTAAAATTGAAAACCGAAAGCGTGGGAGGGCCAGGCGCTGGCCCGTAATAACCACTGATGTCTCTTAAGGAGAAATATTATGAAGCGCAGCAAGGCGTATCTAGCAGCGGCCGAGAAGGTCAATCGAGAGATCGATTACACGCCGCTGCAGGCGGCGGAGTTGGCAAAACAAACTTCTATCACTTCCTACGACGCCACCGTTGAGGTTGCTATGCGGCTGGGTGTAGATCCCCGCAAGGCGGACCAGATGGTACGCGGCACTGTGAGCCTGCCCCACGGCACCGGCAAAACGGCTCGGGTCATTGTATTTGCGGTGGGGGAGAAGGCCGCCGCTGCTCAAGCCGCTGGCGCCGACGCTGTGGGTAGTGACGACCTGATTGCCCGCATCCAAGAAGGATGGCTTGACTTCGATGCCGCGATCGCCACGCCAGATCAGATGGCCAAGGTGGGGCGGATTGCCCGAGTGTTGGGCCCTCGCGGACTAATGCCTAACCCCAAAACCGGCACCGTCACTCCGGACGTGACAAAGGCCATTACCGATATCAAGGGGGGCAAGATCAATTTTCGTATCGACAAGCAGGCCAACATTCATCTCGTGATCGGCAAGGTCAGCTTTGGCGCTTCGCAGTTGGTCGAAAACTATGGGGCAGTGCTTGATGAAATCATTAGGTCGAAGCCGAGCTCGTCCAAAGGCAAGTATTTGAAAAAGGTCACGCTCTCCACGACTATGGGCCCCGGCGTCCCCGTCGACGCAAGCCGGACCAAGAACCTGCTGGAAGACGAGTAGGGGAATACCGGGTTGAGGGGCCGCTCAGCTTCCGGCCTGAAAGATCGCGTGCGACGGTTTAGGCAGTCGAAACCTAATCCAACCGAAGAGAACGTGTGCAATCTAGGACGACTTCGTAGAAGTTGTCGTTCGCCTCGGTGGCATCCCACGTGGCGGTATGATGCGATGTATGGCGAAAGATAAGGTGACTATCACGCTGGAACATTCGACCGTAGCGGCGGTAAAAGAAGCCACCAAACGGCACGGCCTTAGCTTTTCATCATTGGCAGATCAGGCGTTGCGGCATGAAATTTTACGAGCAGACATGGCGTTATTAGCCGCCGCTGGCTATATCGGGTCCGATAGCGACTGGTACGACACAATAGATCTCGATCGTGATCGAGAGCGCATGTCATAGTCACGGTAGTTCGTATTACGTACTCGTAAGCTCTGCGACATCGATGCGGTCGACAGGGCGATCAAGCGCTCTTTTGTATTGGATCAACTCGTCTTTGGGCATCACATTGCATTCCACGCCGAAGATGCCGCGGCGAAGGGACGAGCAATAGTTGATTGCTTGGTCCTCCCAACGGTCTTCGAGGATGTTAAAAAAGCGAGGGTTGGAGGCGGAATCTGCGAGCTCGATGCGTTGGGTGCCGAAGTCAACCTTGGCAAACGTGAGGTCCCAGCTCTTGCTGTAGTAGTACTGGGGCCCCCAGACGATGTGTTTCTCAATGTCGATCAGCAATTGTCGTGCTTGATCTAGAGGCACGTAAAGATCGATGTCCACTACTTCACGACTTCCTCCCCAAGCCCGCGCGGCTAATCCGCCAATGACCTGATAGGGAGTCCCGTGCCTTTCCAGAGCACCTACGATCCATGCCAGTGCTGGGCCGACACGTTCTTGTTCGGCAAGCGCCTTTGGTTCCTCGGGCATCATATTTTTCATAATTCTTTCTTACTCTTCTCTTTGGTGGCCCCGATGAATGTGGGCGAAGCGAAGTCACGTAGCATTGTTTAATAGTTCCACCAAAGACCGCTGGTCGCTGCTTATACAGCTGAAAAAGTTGGCTCACGCCGACGGCCCGCGCAGGTAGGACGGTCAGCGAAATATCTGGTAGCGACACTGCCGTTTAACGCCCCGTGCGCCTTGCGCCGGGGCGTTTTTGATGCCGACTTTTTTCAGCCTCAGTGCCGCTTTAGCTAAAGCGGCCGTAGTAGGACCAGCTCAACACGTCCCGAGAGGAGGAATATGATCCAGGTAATGGAGCGTCCTGACAGTGCAAACCGGCTGGCTAAAAATGACGTAGTTGCCGCACTGGCTCGGCAGTTCCGCGAGTCTTCGGCAACTGTGCTTACCGAGTATCGCGGTTTGAGCGTTTCGCAGCTTAAAACACTGCGTCGGTCGTTAGGTAGCGATACGAGTTATGCCGTCACCAAGAACACGTTGGCCAAGCTTGCCGCACGGGAGGCGGGCCTGACTGAGCTTGCCGAACTGCTGGTAGGTCCGACTGCTATCGCTTTTGTTGGCGGCGACCCAGTAGACGCCGCGAAAGGGCTGCGGAACTTCACCAAGGAGAACCCGGCTTTGGTGATCAAAGGCGGCGTGCTTGACGGCAAACCGCTCAGCGTCGCGGAGATCAACAAACTTGCTGACCTTGAATCGCGTGAGGTTCTCTTGGCCAAGCTGGCCGGCGCTATGAAGGCCAACTTGAGTAACGCGGCCGCGTTGTTCCAGGCACCACTAGCTCAGTTCGCCAGGCTGGCTGCGGCTCTTCAAGATAAGAAAGCCGCTACCGAGCAGTAGTTTCGGTTGCCGTACCGCTAGCTCAAGCACAACGTCACAGCATGCAGTAGCTCTACCTATATTTTGGCATATCACGAAAGGACGCCTAACATGGCGAAGCTCAAAACCGAAGATTTGCTCGAAACTTTCAAGGAGATGAGTCTCCTTGAGTTGTCTGAGTTTGTGAAGCAGTTCGAAGACACCTTTGACGTCACGGCTGCGGCTCCAGTCGCTTTTGCTGCCGCACCTGCTGCCGGCGACGCGGGTGCTGGCGCGGAGGAAGAGAAGGACGAGTTCGACGTCGTTCTCGAGGCCGCTGGTGACAAGAAGATTCAGGTCATCAAAGAGGTGCGCGCGTTGACTAGCCTGGGCCTTAAAGAGGCAAAGGATTTGGTCGAGAGTGCACCCAAGGCACTCCTGGAGAAAGTAGCCAAGGACGCTGCCGAGAAGGCAAAAGAGCAGCTCGAAGGCGCCGGCGCTACCGTCACCTTGAAGTAACTGTCCTACCTCATCAGGGGGTGTTGACTCGTCAAGAGTCAGCACCCCCTGAGCTATATGCGAAAAGCTTCTAGTTTGGACTTGCCTTACAGGAAAGCCTAATGATACTTTCCTGTAAGGCAAGTCCACTAGGAGGAATTATGTATCCCAAAGCAAAACCCCACGAGGAAGCCGAGCGCCAGAACAAGACCCGTACCCCTGAAGAAGCCGCCGCGGCGCTGGCGGAAATCGAAGCTCGCAGGCGACAGATCGCGCCGGAGTTTGCAAGGCTTCGGTGGACCTGGCCCCTGGGGGCGATAAGTATCATTGTAGGCGCTGTTGCTAGAGATATCCTTACCAGGTATCCTCTCCACCCCCTCATCCTCTTTCCGCTGTCCATCGCCTTATTAGCCGGCATCCTGGCGTACTCGCGAAGAAGGGCAGCAAAACGGTTGTTACTCGCCACGCCGCCGCCTGTTTTGAAGCTAGTGAAGACCGTAAATTTCTCCCTGTTAGTACTGTATTTTGGGACTATTTTCTTCGTCCTCCTGGTGTTCCAATGGAATTACTGGACCCCAGCAGCCATATTTACAGCTGTCGTCATGGTAATCACGGGCCCGCTGGTGCGGCGGACCATAACAGCCATGCTGTCGCGTGATCGAGCTCATGGTTAAGCACTCTGAGCAGCTTGATCCGCTGATTCACGAGGCAGCCCGGTTTTCGATTATGGCCCTGCTGGCCCCCTCGGTGCCGCTAGAATTCCAGTTTCTGCGGAAGGCAGTAGAACTTAGTGAGTCGGCGCTCTCAAAACACTTGGCTGCCCTCTCTCGCGCGGGCTATGTTGAACTCCACAAGCATATGGTGGGCAAACCCCGGCGCACCACAGTGCAGCTCACTGCCGCTGGGCGGCGCGCCTTCGGCCACCACGTATCCGCCTTGGAGCAGATCATTGCCACAGCGAAAGGTGCGACGAGTCTGGTTGTGACCCCAGACCACGACGGCTAGCTCGGCTAACCGCCCTTGCGGTACGTCTATACCTACCCATATGCCTACCCACAGCGCTAGATAACTCCCCGCACACTCTTGACTCTTTCGATTCCGGCAGGCACCATATACGCAAGGCATGTATCCCTGGGTGCGAGGAGAAAGATCCCAGCCCGGGTTCGACAGTGTTGTGCCACTGAGCTAGAGTATTAATTTGCGCTGTTCTCTAGCTTTTCTCCCGTGTCTTCAACCATCAGGTGTGTCCGGAAATTTGGCGTGTTCATCACGTATATGCGTTTCCTATCACTCCACGATCTAGTACGCCTAGCGTATGCCGCGAAGTCGTAAGCACCCGGGGTTAGGCAAGAGCTGACGCATCATGCACCGGCGTACAACCAATCCGGACTCGGAAGGACGCATCTTGGCAGGCACCAGCCTCGAACCCCGGACTCCTTCAACTAGCTCACATGGCCTCGAACCAGAACGCATCTCATTCGGCAAAATTGTCGAAGAGCTTCAGGTACCCAACCTGTTGGCGCTCCAGTCTGAATCTTTCGACTGGCTGGTCGGTAACGACGCTTTTCGGTTACGAAGCGGCGAACAGACGCTAGCCAGTGGCCTAGGTGAAGTACTCGAAGAAATTTCTCCCATTGAGGATTTCTCCGGCTCGATGTCCTTATCTTTCAGCAATCCTCGCTTTGAGGATGTGAAGGCGCCCATCGAAGAGTGTAAAGAAAAAGACCTCACCTACTGTGCTCCGGTCTTCGTCACAGCAGAGTTCATCAACAACACCACTGGCGAGATCAAGAGCCAGACTGTTTTCATGGGCGACTTCCCGATGATGACGCCGAAAGGCACGTTCATCATCAACGGGACCGAGCGCGTAGTGGTCTCGCAGCTGGTGCGCTCGCCCGGTGTGTATTTCGACCGGCAGCCGGACAAGACGTCAGATAAAGACATCACCAGTGTCAAAGTAATTCCTAGCCGTGGTGCTTGGCTCGAGTTTGACATCGACAAGCGCGACACGGTGGGAATTCGCATCGACCGCAAGCGCCGCCAGCCCGTCACGGTGTTCCTCAAAGCGCTGGGTTGGACCGCGGATCGGATCCGTGAGCATTTTGCCGACAGCCCAGTCATGCTCACTACGCTGGAAAAAGACCACATCGGTAATGCTGATGAGGCGCTGCTCGACATTTACCGCAAGCTACGTCCAGGCGAACCGCCCACGCGGGAAAACGCCCAGACGCTGCTGGACAACTTGTTCTTCAACCCCAAGCGCTACGATCTGGCCAGGGTAGGGCGGTACAAGCTTAACCGCAAGCTTGACATCGACGAGCCCATCGCCACCAACGTGCTGACCGAAGCTGACATTATCGCCACCATCGACTATTTGGTGAAGCTGCACGCGGACGAGCCAGGCTTTGAGACCGACGACATTGACCACTTCGGAAATAGAAGACTCCGTACGGTCGGTGAGCTGATCCAGAACCAGATTCGGGTCGGGCTGTCGCGCATGGAGCGTGTGGTGCGTGAGCGCATGACCACGCAGGACGTGGAGGCGATTACTCCGCAGACTCTGATCAACATCCGACCGGTCGTGGCGTCTATTCGGGAATTCTTCGGCACTAGTCAGCTCTCCCAGTTCATGGACCAGGTCAACCCGCTCGCCGGGCTCACCCACCGTCGGCGCCTATCCGCGCTAGGCCCTGGTGGCCTTTCGCGCGAACGTGCCGGCATGGAAGTTCGGGACGTGCACCCGTCTCACTACGGCCGTATGTGCCCGATTGAGACTCCAGAAGGGCCGAACATCGGCCTGATCGGTGCGCTGTCGGCGTTCGCTAGGGTCAATGCCTTCGGTTTCATCGAGACGCCGTACCGCAAAGTTTCCGATGGCCGCGTCACGCACCAGATCGACTACCTCACGGCTGACTTTGAAGATCGCTACGTCATCGCACAGGCCAATGCTCCCCTCGACGATCAAGGTAACTTTGTCGAGGAGCGCGTGTTGGTGCGCAAGAAAGGTGGCGAAGTCGACCTGATTCCGCCAAACGCGGTGGACTACATGGACGTATCGCCGCGCCAAATGGTGTCTGTGGCCACGGCTATGATTCCATTCCTGGAGCACGACGACGCCAACCGCGCGCTGATGGGTGCGAACATGCAGCGGCAGGCTGTCCCGCTGCTGCGCAATGAGGCCCCGCTGGTAGGTACCGGCATGGAATATCGGGCCGCGGTGGACGCTGGCGACGTACAAGTTTCTGAGCAAGCTGGTGTGGTCGAAGAAGTCTGTGCCGACTATGTCACTGTGATGCACGACGACGGCACGAGACGTACCTACTTGCTCAATAAATTCCGTCGCTCCAACCAAGGCACGTGCATCAACCAACGCCCGATCGTGCGGCAAGGTGACCGGGTCGAGATTGGGCAGGTCATCGCCGATGGTCCTTGCACCGACACTGGCGAGATGGCGCTTGGCAAAAACATGCTGGTTGCGTTCATGGCCTGGGAAGGTCTGAACTACGAAGACGCGATCATCCTGTCGGAGCGAATCGTACAAGACGACGTGCTCACATCGATCCACATCGATGAGCATGAGGTCGACGCCCGTGATACCAAGCTTGGGCCCGAAGAAGTTACGCGGGACATCCCGAACGTCTCTGAGGATGTTTTGGCAGATCTCGACGAGCGTGGGATCATCCGCATCGGTGCCGAGGTCGGCCAGGGCGATGTGCTAGTTGGCAAGGTCACGCCAAAGGGTGAGACTGAGCTGACGCCGGAAGAACGTTTACTGCGAGCCATCTTCGGCGAGAAAGCTCGCGAAGTCCGCGACACATCCCTGAAAGTGCCGCACGGCGAGAGCGGCACTGTGATCGGGGTGCGCACCTTCAACCGTGATGCTGGCGATGAGCTGGCCCCCGGAGTAAACGATTTGGTCCGGGTTTACGTCGCGCAGAAGCGTAAGATCCAAGATGGCGACAAGCTCGCGGGCCGACACGGCAACAAAGGCGTGATCGCCAAGATCTTGCCTGCCGAAGACATGCCGTTCCTGCCAGATGGCACGCCGGTAGATGTAGTGCTCAACCCGCTTGGTGTGCCAGGGCGAATGAACATCGGCCAGATCTTGGAAACTCACCTAGGGTGGGTGGCAAACCAAGGCTGGGATGTCTCCGCATCGTCGGTAGCCTCAAAGGATTGGGCAGTGGAGCTAACAGGCCGCGGTGGCGGCAAGGGTGCCCCGCGGACAAACGTTGCCTCGCCGGTGTTCGACGGTGCGCGCGAAGAAGAGATCACCGGTTTGTTGGCTTCCGCGCTACCAAACCGTGATGGCAAGCAGCTCGTTGCCTCCGATGGCAAGGCAGTACTGTTCGACGGTCGCACTGGCGAGCCATTCCCAGAGCCCGTCACGGTCGGATACATCTACATCCTGAAGCTGTCTCACCTCGTGGATGACAAGATCCACGCTCGCTCCACCGGTCCGTACTCGATGATCACGCAGCAGCCTCTGGGTGGTAAGGCGCAGTTCGGTGGTCAGCGGTTTGGTGAGATGGAATGCTGGGCTATGCAGGCCTACGGCGCCTCCTACGCGCTACAGGAACTGCTCACCATCAAGTCCGACGATATTCTGGGCCGAGTCAAGGTCTATGAGGCGATCGTCAAGGGCGAGAACATTCCCGAGCCGGGTATTCCAGAATCATTCAAGGTGCTACTCAAAGAGCTGCAGTCTCTGTGCCTCAACGTTGAGGTGCTGTCCAGCGACGGGGCGACTGTGGAGATGAGGGATACCGACGATGAGGTGTTCCGAGCGGCCGAGGAACTAGGCATCGACCTCTCCCGTCGTGAACCTTCATCTGTAGAAGAAGTCTAGGGGGCCTCGCCGTTGTTGTTGAAGTCTGTGAGACCCACGCTCGCTTCCGTCTCCGCGCCTCGCGTATCGCCAATACGCGTCGGCTTGTGTGACGAAACCGATCGTCGCCCTCACATTCAATGCGGCCTAGGCGCCGGAACCCCTTTTGCTAAGCGCTCTGAACTACTAACTCAGAAGAGGTAAAGAAGTGCTTGATGTGAACTTCTTTGATGAACTGCGGATCGGTCTTGCTACAGCTGACGATATTCGCCGCTGGTCGCATGGTGAGGTGAAAAAGCCGGAGACGATCAACTATCGCACGCTCAAGCCTGAGAAGGATGGCTTGTTCTGCGAGAAGATTTTCGGCCCCACCCGGGACTGGGAGTGCTACTGCGGTAAGTACAAGCGAGTGCGTTTCAAGGGCATCATTTGTGAACGCTGTGGTGTAGAGGTCACTCGCGCCAAAGTGCGTCGTGAGCGGATGGGGCACATTGAGTTGGCCGCCCCGGTCACCCACATTTGGTACTTCAAAGGTGTACCGAGCCGCTTAGGGTACCTGCTCGACGTTGCGCCCAAGGACCTAGAGAAGATCATTTACTTCTCCGCGTACTTGATCACCAGCGTGAACACCGACACCCGGCACCGCGACCTCTCCACCGTGGAGTCGGAAATCTCCGTCGAGCGCAAACGCGTCGAAGACCGTCGCGATTCCGACATCGAGGCCCGAGCCGCCAAGCTGGAAGCCGATCTGGCTGAGCTGGAAGCCGGCGGCGCTAAGAGCGATGTGCGCCGCAAGGTCAAAGAAGGCGGCGAGCGCGAAATGCGCCAGCTGCGCGATCGTGCGCAGCGTGAGCTCGATCGGCTTGAGGAGATCGTCAGCACCTTCCGCAAGCTCGAGCCGGGTCAGCTGATTATAGATGAGCTGCTCTACCGTGAGCTGCGCGATCGCTTCGGTGAATATTTCGAAGGCGGCATGGGTGCTACCGCGCTGAAGGTGCTGCTAGAAAACTTTGACCTGGCTGCTGAGGCTGAGAAGCTTCGCGAGATCATTCGCAGTGGTAAGGGTCAGAAAAAGATCCGTGCGCTCAAGCGGCTGAAGGTTGTGTCGAACTTCCTGCACACCCACAACAGCCCTGTCTCCATGGTGCTCGACTCGGTTCCGGTGATTCCGCCGGACCTGCGTCCGATGGTGCAGCTCGATGGTGGCCGGTTCGCCACCTCTGACCTTAACGATCTCTACCGCCGAGTGATCAACCGAAACAACCGGCTTAAGCGGCTGATGGATCTGGGCGCGCCTGAGATCATCGTGAACAACGAGAAGCGGATGCTGCAAGAGTCCGTGGACGCACTGTTCGACAACGGCCGACGTGGTCGCCCGGTGACTGGACCGGGCAACCGGCCGCTGAAGTCGCTGGCTGACATGCTCAAGGGCAAGCAAGGCCGTTTCCGGCAGAACCTGCTCGGCAAGCGCGT